>JAUWZH010000050.1 GCA_030615435.1 Candidatus Brocadiaceae bacterium
CACCCTCAAGCACGGCGCAGAACCGAAGATTCCAAGCATCGGGAGGCTTCGAAGGCTTGCTTCATCCGAGAGAAGGGTGGCCTTGTGGCCACCGAGCGAAGGATTGCGCGGGAATCTGACGTTGCCGGTTGTGGCCGGGAAACCCTCCCGTAATGCTGTTACAGACCTTTTTCCACAAAAAAGGACGCAATAAGCTGCGCATGCGTCAAGTTGCTGCGGGACCCGGGTGCGAAGTAGCACACCAGTCCCTGGCAAACGGTCGGGCAGAGCCCGCCCTCTTGCCGCCTGCTTGCCTCTCGCGCAGTAGGCTACGCGCGGTGTTTTCTGGTTTTCTGACGCTGTTTTTAAAGGGGGGGGTTCCGGCCACAACCGGCGTTCATCGCCGCGCTTGCCTGGAGGAAAGCGCGCTGGAGGCGCGGCTTGCTTCCACGGTGCTGCGCTGCGCTGCCACGAGCTGCTTGAAGCGCCGTCCCCGTTCGGCGAAGTTCTGGAACATGTCATAGCTCGCGCAGGCCGGGGAGAAAAGGACGCGGGAGCCCCGCCTCGAGAGTTTCAGGGCCGCCTCGAGGGCTTTCTGCAACGAATCCACTTCTTCAATCAAGGGTGTCCTGCCGGCGCAGCGCGTCCGCTGGCGCGTGCACTGCGCGATGTTCGGTCCGGATTCGCCGAGGGTGATGAGGACCTCAACGCGTCCGGCGATTGCTTCGGCAAGCCGCCCCATGTCGAGATGCTTGCTGCGGCCTCCGGCGATCAGCGTCAGAGGGCCGTCGAAGCTCTTCAGCGCCGCGATGGTTGACTCGGGCGTGGTGGAATCCGAATCGTTGTAGAACCTCATCCCGGCGAACGAGCCGCATCGCTCCAGGCGGTGCTCGAGGGGCTTGAACGCAGCGATGGCGCAACGAATGTCTTCCGCCGGGACTTCCAGCCATCGGGCGGCTGCGGCGGCAGCCATGGCGTTGGCCACATTGTGGGCGCCGGGAAGCGGGACGTGCTCGAGGTTGCAGACAACCTGCTGATGCGCTCCGTCCTTCCAGATCAACCTGCCGCCCCGCAGACTCATCCCCCTCACCAGCGGGCCGGTGCCTGTCGCGGGGTCGAAAAGCAACAGTCGGCCCTTGAGGTGTGGTCCTATCCAACCTTTCAGGGCCTTGTCAGAGGCGTTGAGGACCACGGCGTCGGCCGGGCGCTGGAAGGCAACGATGTTCCTCTTCGCCGCGGCGTAGGCCTCGAAGTCCCCGTAGCGGTCGAGGTGGTTGGGAGTCAGGTTCGTGACGACCGCCACGTGCGGCGACCAGCGGAGGTAGGCGGCGTCCTCGAGCTGGAAGCTCGACAGTTCCAGCACCACCAGCTCCTCCGGCCCTATCTGGCCAAGGCAGGGCAGAAGCGAGATGCCGATGTTTCCGCCCAGCCGCACGGGGCGACCTCCCTGCCCCAGCATGGCGGCGAGCATGGCCGCAGTGGTGGACTTCCCGGTGGAGCCCGTGACGGCTATGACGGGCGCCGGGCAGAGGGTGAGGAACATATTCATGGGGCTGGTCAGGGGCACTGCCGAGCCGCTGCAGGCCCTGAGCACCTCTGAGGTCCTCGGCACGGCGGGGTTGACCACCACCAGGTCCGCCTGGAGCAGTTCCCTGAGGTCGTGGCCGCCGAGCTCGTAACGCAGCGGCAGGTCGGAGAGCCTCTCAAGGGCCGGCGCGAGCTGCTCGGCATTCTTGAGGTCGGTGATGGTGACCCGCGCGCCTCTCTCGGCCAGGAATCGGGCGGCGCCTTCTCCGCCACCAAACAGCCCCAACCCCATTACCACGGCGTGCTTGCCGGAGATGTGCTCAAGGATGTCCTCCAACTGTTTGGGAGGACAGAAAGGAAGGGGAAACTCGTCTCTTTCTGCAACCACTCGCCTGTGCTTTCTCAATGCTCGCGCGGCGTTCTCCAGGAAGCATGGGCCCCGGCGAGAGGCAGCGGCCACGCTGAGTTTCCTGCGGACAGACCGCACATTGCACCGACTCGACAGCCACTTCCGCGAAGGCACCTCAGCTTCGGTGCTGGAACCTGGCGCGCCGGAGGACCCGCTCGGGCCCGTCAACGGCGCTGCCCCAACGGGGTAAGAACAGTCCCCGAGAAACGCTCAGTCTGGCGGCAGGCCTGCGTGGGCCCTCGCGATGAACCTGGCGAGGCACTGCGCCGTTTCCTTGACGGTTTGCTTCATGGCAAAATCGTCGTCGAGGGTGCGCGGGTTGGGTCCCCAGCGGGTGTTGCCGAGGTGACGGCGTCGGTCAACGAACTCAACGATCAGATCGCCGGATTCGCGGTCCACGATCCGCCCTTCGATCTGGAAGTCCGTCGCCGCCACTGACTGGAGAAAAAAGAACAGCCCGCTCAGGTACCTCAGCGGGCCCGATCCCGCGTCCAGCCGGCTTATCGTGCCCTCAAGAATGAGTGCCGGCGCCCCGAAGCTCGCCTGCGGGTCGAGGGTGACGCTGGCGAATCGTCTCGTGCGAACAAGCTCATTCCGCAGCACATTTCGGAAGAAAGTGGCGTAGCGCGCAGCCATCTGGGGATCTTCCAGCCAGTATTGCCCTGCCTCCACCTCCCCGATAATGAAGTTCCCGTAGGCTGAGAGGCTGCCCTCCTGCGGCATGTAGACCAGCGACACAAGGGGATCGAAACAGTCCGTCATGCGATCGTATTGAATCACGAGTTCGCAGGTGCGGACCGGCTTGGGATATGAACAGCCTGCCTGCAGGACAGCCAATGCTGCCAGAACGCCGAGCAGCGCCGTGCGCCCGATGGAATTGAGTCGTATCAGATGGGAGCGAACCTTTTGCATGGCCCCACTGGCAGCCGTTCGGCGTTCTGGAGCGGCACGAACCGGTTACTCCAGCTCACGCGCAGTCAGCCGGCCGTCGGGCCAAATGACTATCTCTGCGCGGCGGTTCATGCGTCTCCCCTCGGGTGTATCGTTGGAGGCAACCGGCCGGGTGTCGCCCATGCCGACCGCCATCAGGCTCTGCGGGGAGAAGTTCTCCGCCTCGATCAGGTAGTGCACGACCGAAAGGGCGCGGGCGCAGGAAAGCTCCCAGTTAGAGGAGTGCCGGGAGTAACGAATGGGGACGTTGTCCGTGTGGCCCCTTATTTCCACGACCGAATCGGGGAACTGGCCCTGGATGCTCCTCACCGCCTGCGACAGAACTGCCTTGCCTTTCGAGGTCAGTTTTGCCTTGCCGGAGTCGAACAGAACCTCTGAGAGTATGGTAAGTTTTATCGCTCCCGCGGGCTCCTTCGAGACCGCGACGTCGCGGCCGAACTTGCTGCGCAGCTCGTCGCGTTCACCGAGCGCCTTCTCATGGGCTTCGAGCAGGGCCTGTTTCTGGGTCATCTCCTTTTGGAGGGCTTCGCGCAGTTCGGAGACCTGCGTATCCTTCACTTCGATCTGGTCGCGCAGGTTCTGGGTTTCTTCGGTGTTGGTCGCCGCCTGCTGGTCGTCGGACCCATAATAGTGTTCCGCGGCGATGGCACCGGCCGTGGCCCCGAGGCCCAGTCCTATCAGCCCGCCCGGCACCCCGCCGACGGTGGTCAGATGCCCGATCCCGGCGCCCACCAGGCCGCCTGCCCCGCCTCCCAGCGCCGAACCTTTCTGCACGGTGGTTGGTTTTTGCACGGCCTGGCATCCGACACAACTCAGCAGCACCGCTGCCGCCAACAGCTCTACGAACGCCTTGCTTTTCATAGGATCATATCTCCCGCAAGCGCTTGCGTAGGAAACCTCCCCCCTCTCTCTTTGAGCTCCGACTCTACGGCACGAAGCAGGCAGGTTTCAACATGAATGTCAGTATTAACCTTATTGCAGGTGCAACGGATCTTCATTTGTGAGCATCCAGCGTTGCGAGCCCGATCGAGATGCGAATATATCTGACCGGCCAGAAAGAAGTTACGACAATCCTGTCGAGCTTTTCGCTGCAATGCGCCTCGATCGTGTCCGCATCCTGCCGCTGGAAAAGGGGCCTGTGAAAAAACGGTCTCGTCCCCGAAAACGCGAAGGGCGCAGGTCAAGAAACCGGAGATATGCCATCGAGTGCGGAGGCAGAAGGAATCGCTTTCGACTCGCAGCAGGGGAGCCGGAACTCTTCGTCCCGACCGGAAGCGTCAGCGAGGCAATGCGGCGTGCCCCCGGGATCGGCTTCCGTGGCGAAGCTGACGCTGGAGTCGAAGTCAGGCCCCGTCGGCGGGGAATCATCCGCCGCCGAGAAGAGTCTGCCCCACCCGGACCATGGCCGGCCCGAGGATGACAACGAAAAGGGCGGGGAAGATGAAGAACACCAGCGGGAACAGGAGCTTGACGCTGGTCTTGGCTGCTCTCTCCTCGGCTTGCTGGCGCCTTTTCTCCCGCAGGGACTCAGCGTGAATGCGCAGGGAGTGGGCGAGGTTCGTGCCGTACTTGCTGGATTGGATGATTCGGGCGGTGAGGGCTTTGACCTCCTCGACGCCCGTGCGCAGGCCGAGGTTTCTCAAGCATTCCTCACGGGGCTTGCCCGCTGAGACCTCCAGGTTCAACAGGGTCAGCTCCTCGCTCAGTTCCGGGACGCTCTCCCGCATTTCGCGCCCGACTCTCAACAGGGCGGCGTCCAGCGCCAGACCGGACTCAATACACACCACGAGCAGGTCCAGAGCGTTGGGAAGGCCGAACTTGACCTTCTCCTGGCGCTGTTTGACCTTCTTGCTCAGCCAGATGTTGGGCAGCATGAGCCCGAGAACCAGGCCCATGGGGCAGTACATGATCAAGGTGCCGAGGTCCAACTCAGCCCCGGAGGTGCGGGCCCGCCAGAGGATAAAGCTCCCTATGGCGGCAGGCAGGGCGAGGGCCATCTTGGCACCCAGGAAGACCTCGGAGGCGCCTTTCTTCCTGATGCCGGCGTGAACGAGTTTCTCAACGAGCTTGCCCTCCGAACCGGTTGCCGAAGCCAGCCGCGAGAGGGGCCTCAGGACCCGCCGCGTCAAGGCCTCCTTCAAGTCCTTCTCTTTGCCCCTTTTGAGCACGACCTGGCCGGCTGAATCCGGGCGCCGAGCCCGGAACCCCTTCAACCTGTCGGTTCTGGGCTGCCGCTTGCCGAACAGCACGGCGGCCGCCACGAATACCCCGACCACGCCGAGAAAAACCACCAGGAGAACCACCATGTTCGATCCGTCCATATCCCTTACACCTTTATGTTCACGATCTTTCGTATCAGCAACATGCCGACGACCTGAAGCGCGGCCGCGACGGCGACGAGTTTCATCCCCGTCTCTGTGAACAGCTCACTCATGTAGCCCGGATTGGCCAGGAAGATAATCCCGCCGAGCGCCACGGGCAGCCCGCCCACGATCCATCCGCTCAATCGGCCCTGGGCGGTCAGACTCTTGACGTGGCGCAGGATGCGGAACCGTTCGCGGATGGTCTTCTGGAGCCCGTCCAGGACCTCGGAGAGGTTTCCGCCGGTTTCCTTCTGGATTTGCAGGGCGGTGCAGAAGACCTGAACGTCCTCCGTATTCATCCGCTGGCGGAAGTGCGTGAGCACTTTCGAGAGGTCTTCTCCGAAGGTCAGCTCGTCGGCCATGATCCTGAACTCGTCGGCGACCGGATCGGGCATCTCTTCGGCCACGTTCTGCACGGCGGCGTTGAGCGATTGGCCGCTCTTGACGCTGCTGGAGAGCAGATCCAGGGTGTCGGGGAATTGAAACCCGAATTTTTTCTGGCGCGCGGCCACGGTGAACCTCAGGTACATGAAGGGGGCCACCGCAAAAAGCCCGAAAGCCATCGGTGTGATCAGCAGATGGAAACCCCTGCTCCACATGAGCGTCAACATCCCCCCCAGAGCCCCGCTGACGGCACAGATCAGCAGGAAGCTCAGCACGGTGAGGGGCAATTGGGCCTGGCGCAGGTGCGCGTTCAGCTTTTCGGCCCAGGGCCCCTTGCCGAACCTCTCCTCCAGCACGGGGATGTCGCTGAAGGCCTTCTTCTTGAGGATGTTCCGCTGTCTCTCCTTGTCCCGCTGCTTTTGCCGTTCCGCCTCGGCGAGGGAGTCCCCGAGGTTGTATTCCGCGATCTGGCGCACGCCCCGGAGCCGCTGCTGCATCCTCTGGCTCATCACGCCTTTGTTTCCCACCAGCAGCCACACGCCGAGCCCGGCGAATGCCACCGCAACGAATACAAGCGTCAGAATCAGTATCTCCATTTGTTTCCCCCTCGTCGGCCGATGGCGAAGATCACTTCCCCTCGATGAGCAAATTGGCCGGCAGATGTATGCCGTTTGCTGCCAGACGCGACAGGAACCGGGGCTGCACGCCCGTCGGCACGAACTTGCCCATCACTTTTCCGTCCTCGTCAATGCCTTCTCGCCGGAAAACGTAGAGGTCCTGCATGGTGACCGTGTCGCCTTCCATTCCGAGCACCTCGGAGATGCAGGTCAGCTTTCGCGTGCCGTCTGCGAACCTGTTGCCCTGCACGACGACGTCCATGGCGCTGGCGATCTGCTGGCGCATCGCGCGGGGAGGCAGATCCAATCCGCCCATGGCGATCATCGTTTCCAGCCTGCTGAGGGCATCCCGCGGACTGTTGGAGTGGATGGTGGACATTGAGCCCTCGTGGCCGGTGTTCATCGCCTGGAGCATGTCGAGGGCCTCCTTTCCTCTCACCTCCCCGAGGATGATGCGGTCGGCGCGCATACGCAGGCTGTTGCGAAGCAGGCCGTACTGGGTGACTTCTCCTTTGCCCTCGATGTTGGGCGGCCGCGTCTCCAGGCGCACCACGTGGGGCTGCTGGAGCTGCAACTCCGCGCTGTCCTCGATGGTGATGACGCGCTCCTGATGCGGAATGAACGCGCTGAGGATGTTCAGCAGCGTTGTCTTGCCTGAGCCGGTGCCTCCGCTGATCAGGATGTTCAAGCGCCCCTTCACACATGCCTCCAGCAGAAGGGCCATCCCCTTGCTGGCAGAGCCGAACCTGTCCACCAGGTCCCCGATGCTCAGCGCATCAGCCTTGAACTTGCGGATGGAAAGCGCCGGATAGTCCACGGCCAGTGGTGGGATGATGGCATTCACGCGGGAGCCGTCCGGCAGGCGTGCGTCGCACATCGGGCTGCCCTCGTCAATGTGGCGGCCGACGCTCGTTACGATCCGCTCGATCACGTGCATGAGGTGATCGTCGCTGCTGAACTTCACGTCGGTGAGCTCCAGCTTGCCCCCGCGCTCGATGTAGGTCTGATCCGGGCCGTTCACGAGGATGTCGCTCACCTCCGGGTCCTTGAGCAAAGGCTCCATGGGCCCGTAGCCCATCATCTCGTCGGCAATGTCTTGCACAAGCTGTTCCCGCTCGCCACGGTTGAGGGTGAATCCGGACTCCTCGAGCAGCTCAGCCGCCGCCTTGCGCACGTGGGCCCCAATCTCCCCCTCGCCGAGTTCGGCGAGGGTCGCCGCGTCCATGGCATCCAGGAGTTGTCGCTGGATGATGCTCTTGATCTTGTCGTATCGTTCGGCAGTGATCGAGACCGCGCTTCTCTCCACGCGGTAGGTGGGATTCTCGGAGGTGTGCCTTCGCGAGGCCATCTTGGTTTTCACGGGCACCAGCAGGCCTGGCTCACGCTGCACAGTCTCTTCAGGCAAGAATATCGCGGGAGGCAGTTCGATCCCGGCACCCTTCATGCCGAGCATGAAACGAGGTTGCACCCCTGTGGGAACGTGGCGGCCCACCACCCTGCCGTCCGCATCAACTCCCTGCCGCTCGAAGGTGAAGATCTCCTGCATCGTCACCGTCTCGCCTTCTATCCCCAGGACCTCGCAGAGGCTGGTCAACCTGCGGGAGCCATCCGGGAACCTGTCAATCTGCAGGATCAGGTCAAGGGCACTGGCAATCTGCTGGCGCATCGCACTCTGGGGCAGATCCAGCCCGCCCATGGCAATCATCGTCTCCAGCCTGCTGATGGCGTCGCGAGGGGTGTTGGCGTGGATGGTGGACATGGAGCCCTCGTGCCCGGTGTTCATCGCCTGCAACATGTCGAGGGCTTCCTTGCCCCTCACTTCGCCGAGGATGATGCGGTCGGGGCGCATCCGCAGAGAGTTGCGCAGCAGGTCGTATTGGGCAACTTCCCCTTCGCCCTCCAGGTTCGGCGGGCGCGTCTCCAGGCGCACCACGTGGGACTGCTGCAACTGCAGCTCCGCGCTGTCCTCTATGGTCACTATCCGCTCGTCGGGCGGGATGTAACTGCTCAGGATATTCAACAGCGTCGTCTTTCCCGTGCCGCCCCCGCCGCTGATCAGGAGGCTCAGGCGAGTCTTCACGCAGGCTTCCAGGGTGAGAGCTATTTCATCGGTCAACGTGCCGAACGTGTTGACCAACTTTTCCATACCGAGCGCATCCGTTTGGAACTTGCGGATACAGAGCGACGGATAGTCAAGGGCCAGCGGCGGGATAATGACATTCACGCGGGACCCGTCCGGCAGGCGCGCATCACACATCGGGGAGCCCTCGTCAATGTGGCGCCCGACGTTCCGCACGATTCTCGACATCGTCTGCATCAGGTGCTCATCATCCCGGAACGTCACATCCGTAAGCTCCAGCATCCCGCTGCGCTCCACGTAAATCAACTTGCTGCCGTTGACGAGGATATCGCTGATGCTCGCGTTCTTCAGCAGGGGTTCCAGGGGGCCGTAGCCCAACATTTCATCTATGATATCGTGGATGAACTGCTCCTGCTCGCGGTGGTTGAGGTTTACGGCGGCCTCCGCGAGCAGGGGAGTGGCCTCGCGGCGGATGTGCTCTTCCACCTGCCCCCTTTCCAGCTTTCCCATCGCACTGAGGTCCAGGACCTCGTAGAGGTGGTCCAGGATTCGAGCCTTGAGTTTATTGCATTCCTCGATCGGCAGGGAGATTTTCCCACGCTCCACAAGGAAGGTTGGTACCAGGGCCGCCTCTTGCGAAAGACGCCTCTCCCGCAGGGAAAGGACAGGGGCGGCCCTCTTCGAGGACGCCGCCTTCGGCCCTGCGCGGCGGGGCGCCGTCTCCTGGTCGGATCCTTGTTTCTGGGGCGGACGCAGAGGCCGCTTCTTCTTGGCACGCAGCTCTTCGAGTTTTTCCCTCAGTGATGGCATCGTGACCCTACCCCTTTCTGGAAACTCCCTTGTGGCTTTCTCTCAGTCCTCACGCACGGCGCATTTTTGCTGCGCCCGAGCAACGCGAACCTACCTGCGACCGAAGAGGCTGAATTTCCTCTTCGGCTTTTCCTCGCTCTTTACTCCGGCCATTTCCCGGGCCAGTGCAAGGAGGCTCTGTGAGGCCCCGCAGGCTTCGTCCACGTCATCGAAGCTGCGCCCCGAATTCACGGCGGCTATGGCCACGGGGGAATCATAGGGCACAAGCCAGTAAATGGGCAATTGAAGGTGCTCTGAGATCTCTTGCAGTGATATCTGGTCACTGTCGTAGTAGCGGTTGATGATGAGCTTCAGCTTCGACTTCTTGAACTCCAGCTCCCTGAACGCGTCCACAATCAGTTTCGTGTTGTGGATGGTGGGCAGCATCATGTCGCAGATCAAGAACACCTGGTCTGCCAAGTCCAGACCCGCTAGGGTCAGAGGATCGAGGCCGTGGGAGAGGTCCAGCAGCACGTGCTCAAAGCTCTCTCGACACTGCTGGATGAGCGCGGCCAGGTTCGCCGGCTGGATCTGGTCCATCTCCTCTATGTTCAGCGGGGCCGGCAGCACCGCGGCGCCGCTCTCATGGCGGCTCAGATAGCTGTTGAGCAAGCCGGCATCCAGCCTCTCGGCATCGCGACAAGCGTCAGCCAGCGAATGGGAGAACTCTCGGATGTCCAGCAACAGCGCTACGTTGCCGAAGTGCGAGTCCACGTCGAGGATGCAGCTCGCCGTCTCACCGCCGAGCAGTCGGGCCACGTTCAGGGCGAGGTTTGCGGCGATGGTGGTTGTCCCTGCTCCTCCCTTGGGGCTGTAGACGGCGGTGGTTTTTCCCGCCGCCTGTTGGACGATGCCTTTTTTGCGGTAGAGACGATCCAGCGCCTCCGCCAGCTCCTCACCCTGGATTGGGAACTGAAGGAACTCATCGCTGCCCGCCCTCATGCAGGCGACGAGAAGCTCCTGGGAGGGGTGCTGGCTCACCACGATTATGCCCGGATCCATCCCCTTCTCGCTCTGGATGGAAGCGATGGTGCGCAGCGCCGGGTCGCCCGGGGCGTCCACCCCGACCACAACGAGCTCGGCCTTGTTCTCCTTGACGGGTTCCACTGCGTGCCTGAGGTCCGTCACTGCCACCAGCTCCAGCTCGGGGTCCTGTTGCCGGAACGAGTCAATGATTTCCTCGCAGTGCTGCCTGTTAGGATGGCAAACGCAGATGCGGACCTGGGCCATCTGTGTACCTCCCGCCTCTATTCCAGCCAGCCCTTCTCTCTGAGTTGCCTCTCCGCTTCCTGCACGTAGGGGTGGTCCGGAAACCGTTCCGTGAGTTGCCTGAACTTCTCGAGGGCCTTCTCCCTGCTGTCGTCTCCCAGGAAGTAATCGAGCAACATTCTCTGCTGTTTGAACTCCGCTTCCAGCTCTTTGAGTTCGGCGGCGATCTCTTTGCTCAACTCCTCCGGGGACTTCAAGGGAGGCGGCGCATCGTAGTGGCCGAATTCGTTCTCGAACTGCACTTGAAGCTGCTTGACCAGGGGGATGTCGCCCCCCTTCAGGCCTTGCTCCAATTTGCTGTAGAGCTCCCGATAGCCGACCTCCCGCAAGTGTTCCTTCCAGCCCTCTCGGGCCTCCTGAGCGAGCCCTGCTGCCTGTTTCACGGCTCCGATGAGGTCGGGGTAGTCCTTCTCGATCGAAGTGGCCAGCTCGATGCACTGCTCGAACTCTTTCCTGCCGAGGGCAAGGCGAGCTTCCGCAAGCAACAGATTGGTCAGCTCTCCTTTGCACTTGCTGATGTGAGTCCGCGCCTTCTCGCTCACCGAGGTGTCCCCATAATCCGCTACGATCTCCTTGAAGACGTCGAGAGCCGCCTTGTACTGATTGGTTCCCAGGAACTTTTCGCCGAGCTGAAGCTTCTGCTCTGCCTCTCTGGCCTGCAGTTCCTGCTCCTGCCCCACGAGTTCCGCGCTCTTGCCCCTGCAATCCTCCACGCTGCGCAGCACCATCATCCTGTAATTCAGCTTGGCCGTCAGAACCGTCTCGCGCATTGCCACCGGCAGCAGCACGTAAATGCGGTTCTTCGCTCCGCTCCCCCGGGTATTCTTCGAGCCCTCGACGGTAGGAGGGGAGCCTATCGAATACACCTGCGCGCACCGGATGAACGGCACCACCTCATGGCCACTGATCTTCCAGATGTCAACCTTGTCTCCCGGGCTTATCATGGCAAGGGCTTCCCGGTCGACGTCGAGGCTCTCGAAGAACATGCCGGGCGGGCGCAGTTCCGCCTTTGTGACGACCATGGACTCGAGTATCGGTTGGTAGCGCACGAAGTCCGCCCGGGCGATCAGGTCTCGTTCCTTCAGCTTTTCGGGCGAGGTGATGGCACCTTCCGGCACGTATTGCTCGGGCCATGGCGCAAACCCCACATTGCCGGCGAGCCTGGTCCCGAACTCGATGGGCTTGCTGGCGACCAGGACTTTGGTCAGGGCCATCTCCGTGCCGCCGCTGGAGCGTGAGGCGAGGTACTTCTGGGCCATCAGCACCGCAGCAAGGGCACAGATGATGCCTCCTATCAGATATAAGGCAGCTTTCTTGCTCATGGAGCTTTACCCGCCACTTTCACAGCCCCGCCGAAGTGCGACACTCAGGAGCATGAATCCTCGTGCGAAATCGGGGGCCCGCCTCCCCGGCGCCGAGCCGTCCGCTGAGAACCCACAGGGCCTCGCGGCCGAAACCCAACGCTATTCGTGTCTGAACACGCACGCTGCCCTCAGGGGAATTGTCCCCTGGAATCCCGGAATTATGCTCCCGCTGAGCACTACGAAGTCGTGCTCAATGGTCACATGCACCCGGTCTCCCGGTTCGGCATTGGCCAGGCCCCCTGATCTCGCTGCTCCCTCCTCGTCGGTCACTGCTACTGTCGTCGTGCACTCCGCCGGGGATATGCCGGCGCTCTGCAGGAACTCGTCAATGGCAGCTTCAACGTCATT
>JAUWZH010000201.1 GCA_030615435.1 Candidatus Brocadiaceae bacterium
CAATCCTTCGCTCGGTGGCCACAAGGCCACCCTTCTCTCGGATGAAGCAAGCCTTCGAAGCCTCCCGATGCTTGGAATCTTCGGTTCTGCGCCGTGCTTGAGGGTGTTTCTTTCAGCTCGCCCCGTCGTGCCGGTACGTAAAGGGTTTTACAGTAGGTGCTTGGGGCAGGCAGTCTGGTCTTTGCACGGCGCATCTGCACGATGTTCCCGCAAGTCTCACACCTCTGCGGATTCGAAAGCCCCGTATCACCCGCCGTTCTCGTTCTCAGGCAGTCGGACGGGGTGTTGTATAGCTGCCGCAACGCAGCGCTTCCTCAAATGGACAGCAGTTTCACCGCCAAGAGGATCAAGACGACACCGCCCGCCGCTTCCGCCCGCTGGCCGAACACACGGGAGACGCGCCCGCCGAGCCGCACGCCCGCCAACGTCATCGCACCCGCCACAACTCCAATGATGACGCAGGGGAGGAGCACGCGCGAACGCAGAATCCCAAGCCCCATCCCTGCGCCGAAAGCGTCAATGCTCGTTGCCAGCGACAGCAGCAGCAAGCCCCACCCTCGCGTGCGGTCTATGTGCGTGCGCTCAGCTTCCGGCTTGAGCGAGCGGACCAGCATGTGCAGACCAACCGCAGCAAGGATGCAGAAAGCCACCCAGTGGTCCCATGCCCTGATCAGCGCAAGCAGGTGGCCGCCCGCCAGCCAACCCAGTATCGGCATGAGGAACTGAAAGAACCCAAAGCTGAAGCTCAGCCTCATCGCCTGGCGAAAGCTGACGGCGCCGCTTCCCAGTGCCAATGCCACAGAAAATGCGTCCACACCCAGTCCGACCGCGATGATGAAAACCTGCCACAGTGGCACAGATTCGCTCCGATGATGCTGGGCAAGGTGGGCTCTACCAGTTCTCGGCGAGAAGCTCGAAGAATGCCTGGGGGTGCGCACAGGCGGGGCAGCGCTCGGGCGCTTTGGTGCCCTCATACCAATAGCCACAGTTTCGACAGCGCCACACCACAGGTTTATCCTTCTTGAATGCGGTGCCGGCCTTGAGGTTCGCCAGGAGGCCGAGGTAGCGCTATCCTCGCCTGTGACTCCCCGGCGAATGCCGTCGGGATGTTGCGTTCGGTCCTTGAACTTGCCAGATGCATTCTGTTCCTCGCTTCCTACTTGAGACAAACCAGCCACCCTCTGGCAAACAAGATATGACAACTCATTTGAACAGTCAAACGACTGCACTCCGGACTGGTCCCCGGGAAGTTCCCGGCAGCGTAGGAATCATCGGAGGGCGTTGTGGTCCGGTCCACGAGCTTCGTATGTTTCGATGGGCTCAAGAGGCGGATGCTGGCTGCGGAACCACGGGGCAAGTATCTCTTCCAGGCAACGCCCTATCATGTCCCCGGCAGGAGGTAATCCGCACAGCCGCAAGATCGTGGGTAGCACGTCATAGACGCTGGCACCGTCCAGCTCGTAGCCCGTGCGAAGCTTCCTGCCATAGGCGAAGAACACCCCGGGCGGCCCCGCGCGCTTGTGGCCGTAAGTGCCGCGCTTCGGTTCAAAGTCAAAACCGTGGTCGGAGATCACAAACAGGGCATCCTCGGGGCCCATGCGTGCAATGATCCTGCCGATTGCCCGGTCAATGAAGGCATACGACTCAGGGACTATCCTTCCGAACTTCCTGCGCTCTTCCTCGGTTACAGCCTGCCTGTTCACAAAAGGCATGTATCGGAATGCCGCGTGCTGGACCTTGTCCATTCCCCAGAAGAAGACGGCGGCCAGGTTCAACGGGCCAAACGCATCAACACAATATTCGAATACGCGCCACGCAGAAAGGTCCGAAGAAACGGAATACTGCAATTCGGTGCCGATGGTCCACTTGTCGAACTTGCCCCCCACCAATGCCTCCAGCTCATTGTCCGGCATGCTGACGTAGCCTTTCAGCACCTCGAAGGGAACCTTCTCTGGGGGAACCAGCAGCGACTGCACATCGTAGAGCAAGGATTTCGGAAACGTAAGCCGGCTGTTCTTCGGTTCTTCAACGCCCAGCCTCGCCAGCCGCCAAGCCTGCAGCCGGTCGGAAGCCAGGAACCCGTTGACCGGATGGGCGGGCCACGTATTCAGCCAGTTGACTATTCCGACTCGGCCTCCCGACTCGCCAACGATGTCCCAGAGGGTTTTCACGCGCACGTCACGCGAGTCGAAGGGGTGTCTTCGCATGAGCCTGCATCTGCGTAGAACCTTCAAGACCCCTTTTAAACCGATCTTGCCTATTTTGCGCGTGGTGATCCGGGTGAGGCGCAGGCCGAGCAGATCGTAGCATTCGAGGCCGCTTATGCCGTGTTCGCGATAATCTCGTCCCGTCGCAATGCTTGTCCAGATAAGGCCGGAGTTTGTGGGCCTAATCGTCCGGAGCCGGCCGTGACAGCCTTCGGCGATTATGCCAGCAAAACTCGGAAGCATTCCGCGTTCACATAAGGGACCGATAGCGTCGAAAGTCATCGCATCCACGCCCACCACATAAACGCAACCCTCTTGCTCCCTGGCAGGCTTCGACACCGCATCAGGTCGTCCGCAGGAACTATTATTTCTTTTCGGCTTGATGGGAGGCATCATGCTCCGCCAGCAAAAAACTCCGCTACGCCGCCCCAGCGAATCGCCTGGGGGGAAAAGGATACTATTGCTGATCGAATCCCAAGTCAACTTCTCACGTTGTGTTCGGACGCACACCGACTCTCGGGTTGCCCGGGCCGGGCTGCCGCAGGTACAAGTCCTGTCCGACCTTCAACTTCGCGCCTTCAGTGCCTGGATGACGTCCCGCAGTTCGGCCGCCCGCTCGAAGTCGAGCTTTTCGGCCGCTTCCTTCATCTCCCTTTCCAATTCGTCCAGCCTGTTGGCGGCGACGTAGTCTTCCTCTGATTCAAGGGCCACGGGGGTTTCCACCCGCCGCTGCCAGGCGGTCACCTCGTAATCTATGCCTTTCTGAATGCTTTTCTTGATAGTCTGCGGCTCGATGCCCTCCCGCTCGTTGTGCTCGATTTGGATGCTGCGCCGGCGTCGAGTCTCCTCGATGGCCCGCTGCATGGATTCGGTCACCTCATCCGCATACAGGACAACCTTGGCGTCAACATTGCGCGCGCAGCGCCCGATGGTCTGTATCAGGGAGACGTCTGAGCGAAGAAACCCCTCTCGGTCTGCGTCCAGAATGGCCACCAGGGACACCTCCGGCAGGTCGAGGCCCTCGCGCAGCAGGTTTACGCCCACCACAACGTCATAGCGGCCGCGCCGCAGGTCACTCAGTATCTCCACCCGCTCGATGGTCTTGACCTCACTGTGCAGGTAGCAGCAGTCTATTCCCGCCTCGCGCAGGTAGTCGGCGAGGTCCTCGGCGAGGCGCTTGGTGAGGGTGGTCACCAGGGCACGCTGCCCGGCCTCGGCGCGCTGCCGGATATGCTGGATGACGTCCTGCACCTGCCCGCGCGCCGGAACCACTTCCACCTCCGGATCAACCAGCCCCGTGGGCCGGATGATTTGCTCCACCACCACCCCCTCGCTCTTGCGGAGCTCATAGTCGCCCGGCGTGGCCGAAACGAACACTGCCCGGCTCACCATCTGCTCCCACTCATCGAAGGTGAGGGGCCGGTTGTCCAGCGCTGAGGGCAAGCGGAAGCCGTAGTCCACCAGCGTCTGCTTGCGTGAACGGTCGCCGTGATACATGGCGTGGATCTGCGGGATGGTCTGGTGGGATTCGTCCACGATACACAAGTATTCCCCCGGGAAGTAATCCAGCAGGCAGGCGGGCCGCTCGCCCGGTGCGCGGCCACTGAGATGGCGGGCATAATTCTCGATGCCCGGGCAGAATCCCACTTCCGCCAGAAGCTCCATGTCGTAACGGGTGCGGGCCTCCAGGCGCTGGGCCTCCGCCAGCTTGTCCTCGCCCCGCAGTTCCGCGAGCCGCTCAACCAGTTCCGCCTCGATGCTCTCAAGGACCCTCTCCATGCGATCTACGGGGGTTGCGAAGTGTTTTGCGGGATAGATCGTGGCTTCCCCGGCTTCCTCAAGAGACTCGCCGGTCAGCGGGTCAATCACGACGATTCGGTCCACGTAGTCACCGAAGTAGTCCACCCGGTAGGCGATCTCATCGTAGGCCGGATACACCTCCACCACGTCCCCGCGGGCACGGAATGTCCCCCGCTTCAGGTCCATGTCGCTGCGGCTGTACTGCAGTTCCACCAGGCGCTCCAGCAGCGCGTCACGCTCCCGCTCCTCCCCCACCGTGAGGCGCGCATACATTTCCTGGTAATCCCCGGGCGAGCCAATGCCGTAAATGCATGACACGCTTGCCACTACGACAACATCCTCCCGCTCCAAAAGCCTCGTCGTGGCGGCCAGCCGCAGGCGGTCTATGTCCTGGTTGATCGAGGCATCCTTGGCTATGTAAAGGTCGCGGCTCGGCATATATGCTTCAGGCTGGTAATAATCGTAGTAGCTGACGAAGTAGCCGACGGCGTTTTCGGGGAAGAATCCCTTGAACTCGCTGTAGAGTTGGGCCGCGAGGGTCTTGTTGTGGCTCATCACAAGTGTAGGCAGGCCAAGGTCTTGTATCACGTTGGCCATCGTGAACGTCTTCCCCGTGCCGGTGGCGCCAAGCAGAGTCTGGTACCGGGCGCCCCCACGAAAGCGTCCGGTAAGCTCCTCGATCGCCTTGGGCTGGTCCCCGGCAGGCTCAAAATCCGCCTGGAGCTTGAACTCCGCCATCGGGCATCCTCCGCAACGCGTAAGATGCTTTCCAGAAGCAACTTACAACTGCCGCCCTCCCCTACTCCTCGCCCCTGCCCGGCGGAACGCACATCAGGTGCGGACGCAGCCGCTCCACCGTCTTTGGCCCTATGCCGCGCACGCGGGTCAGATCCTCCAGGCGTTCATAAGGCCCATCCTGCTCGCGACTTGCGACAATCGCCCTGGCCGTCTTCTCTCCGATCCCCGGCAGCAGCCTCAGCTCGTACTCCCGGGCCGTGTTCAGGTCGAGCCTCGCCGGCACGCCGAGCACCTGCGGGGCGTCCCGAACGCTGAACTCGCCCCTCCACAGGATTGCTCGCAGCCCCTTCGCCGCCAGCAGGCAGACCAGAGCAATCGCCGCCGCCAGCAGAAGCACGC
>JAUWZH010000255.1 GCA_030615435.1 Candidatus Brocadiaceae bacterium
GCCCCCGCAAGAGCGGCGCAGGCCCCACGCCAAGCGGCCCCACCTTTCTACGAGATGCCTCGGCCAGTAGAAGTCGTTGAGCTCGAGATCCCGACGGTCCTCCCGGAGGCCCCCCCTGCTGGCCCTCTGCCCACATCGAAAGAGCCGCCCACCCCCAGCCTCCGCCGGAAAAAGGAACCCACTCGTCGCCGGGCGAAGGGGGAACGCCCGGTCAGGCTCCGGGGGGCCGCCCCGCCAGCGGCCCGTGCCCCTCGCATTGCTAGAAAGCGTGCTCCGGGCGCGATCCGAGCGGCCGACTTCGACCTCAAGAACGCCGTTATCTGGTCGGAGATACTGAGGCCGCCGGTGAGCATGCGCCCCCGACTCGGCCACAAGCCCCCCTCGTTGCGAGGGGGATAGGACTCCGCCGTCGGCCCGCTCGGCGCATGGACCGACGCTGCTCCCGCTTTACGGCTGCGCGGCCGGACCTTACAATGTCCCACCAAGAGGGGGCCACAGGCGCCGTCTCCGGGCCAAACGAGCGCAAATCGAGGGAGGGGTAAAAGATGGCACGAAAACCGGCCGTGGCAGGTCAGTTCTATCCCGCCGGCGCCAACGAACTCAGGTCCGCCATCGAGCAGTACACGCCGGCGTCGGAAAGGCGGGAAAAAGCCCTCGGGGCGCTGAGCCCACATGCAGGGTATGTTTTCTGCGGCCCGACCGCCGGCGCGGTATTCGGGCGCATCGAGGTTCCCCCGACGATCGTGCTTCTCAACCCCAGTCACAACTACTACACCCCCCCCTGCGCCCTCTGGACCGGGGGGCCGTGGGAAACGCCGCTCGGCCGTGTGGAGCTCCACGAAGAGCTCTGCGACGCGCTGGCCGAGCTGCCCGCAGTAACCCCTGACGACCGGCCACATCTGCCGGAGCATTCCGGGGAGGTCGTGCTGCCCTTCATCCAGTACTTCTGCCCGGAGGTGCGGATCGCGGTGATCTGCGTGACCCCCAGCGCCGAGGTGCAGCAGCTCAGGGAACTCGGCGAGGGGATTGCAGACGCCCTGGAGAGCTGCGGCGAACAGGACGCACTCGTGGTGGCCAGCAGCGACATGTCCCATGAACAGGGCCCGCGCGCGCTCCAGGTCGTCAACGAGCACGACCCCCTCGCCATCGAGCAGATGGAGAGGCTGGATCCTGAGGGCCTGGTCCGCGTCTGTCGCCAGAACAACATCACCATGTGCGGGGTGCTGCCGGCGGCCGCGATGATGACCAGCGTGCGGCGCCGGGGCGGGACGAAGGGCGAGCTGGTGCACCGTGCCACCAGCGCCGATTCGCCGCATGGCCGCGGCAGCTACGTTGTGGGGTACGCCGGGATGGTTTTTCGGTGAACGGGCCGTCGGCAACGACGGCGATCGAGGTATCTTCTTCCCCGCGCAGCGAAGTGATGTCCCCCTCCGCAAGAGCCGCGACAAGAGTTCTGCGCCTCCCCCACGGGGAAAGGAGAGTTTGGCATGCGGGCATTTTGCCAAGTGGTACGGATCTCGTTGCTTGCGTTTGGGTGTGTGCTCTTGATCGCTTTCGTCCTGGGGCCCGGCGCGTTACTCGCAGGGGACCAATCGGATCGAGCAGCGGAAAAGCCCGGTGGGCATTCCGCAAAAGAGGCAGGTGACAAGCGCAGCCTAGCGGAGTGGCGTACGCGTCTTGAGAATTGCGCGCCTGCGGCGCGAGAGGCACTCTTTCCCCTTTACCGAGAGTGCTTGGAGAAACATATCGCACCATGCCTCGCCGCGGAGTCCGGAGGAGGAATATCGCCGGAATCCGCTGAAGGTTTACTCGTGCTGCATACGGCCAAAGAATGTATCCGGTCTTGCCTGGAAAGGTTCAGGCCCTTTGACAAGGAAGAAGAAGTGTGCTGGCTCAGGCTTGCCGTCAGGGTCGAAGCTGCGCTTGGCGAAGACGAGAAGGCGAGGGAATTCGCGAAAAGATATGTAGAGGGTTTTTCCCTCCTGCACGAAGCCAATACTGCCCGCCAAATCGTATTGGAGGCGGCTCGCTATCAGCGACAAAACCGCCCGTTGGAGGCCCTGGTACTGCTGAGGGCGCTCGTGGAGGAGCGAACTCGCCTTTCTCGAAACACCCTGTTCACCCTCCCGCTAGCCCGCTCCGAACTGTTGGACTCTGTCCTGCCCGAACTGGTGTCGCTCGCTTCCGGGGACCTTTCGCCGGTCAGGGACGCACTGCGTTGTATGGAGTACCGGCGTGCAGCATTGTTGTCGTGGCTGTTCTTGGAGGCGAATTCCGACTCCGGCACGGCGTTTACGGAGGCCCAGCTGCTTCTTGGAAAGAGCCTCTGGAGGATGGGCCGCCGCAATGAAGCCCTCCTGCACCTGGGTCGGGTGGCCGAGATCTGCTGGGAGCCGGAACTGATGGGACAGGCCCTCCTGGCTATCCGTGCGATACGGCAAGAGCTCCAGATGAGGCCCGCGGAACTTGCAGCGCTCGAGGCAGCCCGGCGAAGGCATGAGGAAGAACTCAAAAGGCACATCAAGATCCGTCAGGAGATGGAACAGCATCTGCAAACCGATCGGAAGCGGAGCGTGCCATGTGGGGAGCTCATGGACCTACCTGAAAGCATGGATATGGCTCTCGAACTTCTGGCGCATCCGGACGAGCGGGAGCGCAAGAGAGCAAAATACGCATTGGCTTCGAGGGGCGCACAGGCCGTTCCGAAATTGCTCCGGGCGCTCAGCGCCAAAGACACCCTGGTGCGGGAAGGGGCTAATCAGGTTCTAAGCACTTTCGAAGGCAGCGGATACGCGTCGGCCTTGCTGGAGGCGGTAGAAGACCGGGAGCTCGCTGAGATAGCACTTGCCCGAATGGAGCATCTGCAAGGGGACCGAGAGGTTGCTGTGATCGTTGAGGCCGTAAAGGACGAGACTCGGTCCTACCAGCAGAGGGATTTCCTTATAGAGGCCTTATCTGAAACCAGGACTGCAACCGCCAAGCAGGCGCTTATGGCTTTGACCCATGACAAGAACCCCCGCATTCGTCGTTCTGCATTGGACGCACTCACGTACTTCAAAGGTGACGAAGTGGATGGGCGCATGATCCTGCTACTGAGGGACCCTCAAGGGCGGGTGCGGAGGCAGGCTGCCGAGTGCTTGGGCAGGCGAAAATGCGCGGCGGCGGTCACCCCGCTTCTGGACATTGTCTGCCAGGACAAAAAGGATGGAATGACCTTCGCCGCGCTGCACGCGCTTGGAGAAATTGCTGAGCACGCGGTAATCCCCAGACTGCGTTTACAGCTTCTGGTGCCGCCTGAGGCGTTCCCAGATCCTGCTTTGCACACTGAATTTCTCGACGCCGTGAGAGAGAGCATCGAGGCTATTCAACGGAAGTGCGACGAAACGTAGTTGCGGGGGTTGTCCGCACTGGCCTCTGTTCCGCCCGGGGTGGACATCCCAAAATCGTCAGGCACAGACGTCTTGGCCCCAGACGACGGCTGGGCTTACTGTATCGACACTGCTTCGCCTGACCCCGACAAAGAGACTCGCGTGAGGCAGAACCAAAACAACATGAACGGCTGGGCGCGCCGGTAGGGTCGTGTAACAGTGGCCGGAATATGGACGCCCGCGCAGATCGTTGCGATTAATGCTGGGATACCTGCGCAGGTAAACGGCGGAGATCACATTGCTGATGTCGTCGATTACAACCGGGGGGGCAGTGTTACGAACCACATCTACTACAATCATTACCAGAACGGCGACCTTCTGATCATAGAAGCGTAACGCAGGCTCTTCCCGACCTCCTCGCTCCTCAGTCTGCTTTCAGCAGGTCCTTCGCCTCCTCGGGGCCGAGCGCGCTGACCACTTCCACCAGGAGGCGCAGCATCGCATCGTAGTCATCCGTGTGCATGACGGCGGCATGGCTGTGGATGTATCGCGTCGGGATTCCGAAGACGACGCTCGCTACGCCTCGGCCGTGCAGATGTACGGCACGCGCGTCCGTGGCGCCGCCCTCGATGAGGCTCAACTGGTAAGGGATATTGCTTTTCTCGGCCACATCGAGCACGA
>JAUWZH010000062.1 GCA_030615435.1 Candidatus Brocadiaceae bacterium
GCCACGGACATCACCGAGCGCAGGCGGGTGGAGGAGGCGCTGCGGGAGTCGGAGGAGCGATACCGCGCCATCTTCGAGCAGGCGGCAGACTCGATTCTGCTCGTTGATGCTGAGAACGGAGAGCTGGTGGAGTTCAACAGCAGGGCTCACGAGAACCTCGGCTATACCCGCGAAGAATTCAAAAAGCTAAAGATACCCGACATCGAGGTCGTGGAGTCTGCCGATGAAGTCGCTCAGCACGTCAAGAAGATGGCCAGAGAAGGGGGCGATATCTTTGAGACGAAACACAGGACGAAGGACGGCGAGATACGGGACATTCTCGTAAGCACCAGGGTCATATCCATTGGTGGGAAGGGCTTTGCTCTGGCCATATGGCGCGACGTCACCGAGCGCAGGCGTCTGGAGCAAGAGGCGCGGGAAGCCGAAAGGCTCCGCTCCATTCGCGACCTTGCAGGCGGCGTGGCGCACAACTTCAACAACATTTTGACAGGGATACGTGGCTATGCACATTTTGTCCGGAAGGCGCTCGAAGAAGTAAACGCGCCGCTGGAAGACATTGAGAAGCTGTTTGAGTGCACAGAACGAGCCTCCCACTTGTCTGCATATCTTTATGCCTGGGCGAAGCCCACAGTGGCTCCGCTCCAGGTGGTCACGCTCGACTCGATTGTGGGCGCCCTTGTCGCGAAGTGCCGGCTGGCGCTGCCGGCGAACATCGAACTGGTCGCCAACATTGCTGCGCCAGATACGCATCTCAAAGGGTCGCTCGACAGCTTGCTCAAGGCGCTGTCAAACATTTGTGACAACGCGGTAGAGGCCATGCCCGAGGGAGGCACATTAACCATCTCGGCAGATACGGTGCGCCGGAATGGCGCCGAAAGAGAGGCCGAGTTTGCTGAGATCGTGATCGCGGATAGCGGCAAGGGGATCCCGGAGGAAGTGCTGCCGAAGATCTTCGACGCGTTCTTCAGCACGAAAGGAACGGTCGGGGTGGGCCTCAGCCTGACGCTCACACACCGGATCGTTGAAGACCACGGGGGCACGATCGAAGTGCGGAGCACGCCGGGGCAAGGCACAACCTTCCGGGTTTTCCTGCCCACAGTGCAGCCGGAAGGCGGCGCCTAACCTGTCCTGAACGACATTGGAATTGACAGTGCCTCCCCATGGTCACTGGTTCTCAGGTATGCGGGGGCATACCACAGCCAAGTGCCGTCGCAGAAGGAGGAATCCCTTCCATCGGGGCAAAGGTGAGCACCAATTGAGATGCCATGTCTATGAGCAGTACGTCATATTCGTCCAGTCTGTTCAGTCTGACCTGTAGCCACTCGCCGTTCCGCTCGCATCTCGCCCTTTGCCCGGTGGCCGTATGGACAGCCTTTGCGGGCGCCGCCGTCTTAATGAGGATTTCCACATCCTTGATCGGCACAACGCTGCGGATCACAATGCTCTTTCCCATCTGATTGGTCGTCTAATTCACAAGAAAGACCGCTAGGCTCGTTTGCTTTGTGCGCGTGACGAGTTCCACCGAGGACGGACAGTTCAGCTCCCAGCCAGCCGCGTGCCTCTCAGACCGAGCAGACCCGCCACTCGATTGAGAGTCACGTAGAGCACGGGCACTACCACCAGCGTCAGCACCGTTGCGAACGCCAGCCCGAATATGACCGCTACGGCCATCCCGCGCCACCAATCGCTGGACTGACTGCGCGTGGCCCATGCCATCGCATGGAAGTCGTAGCTCACACCGGTGGCCATCGGTATGAGGCCCAGGATCGTCGTCGCGGCCGTGAGCAGCACGGGGCGAAATCGCGTCTTGCCGGCCTGTAGGACGGCCTCTACCAGTGCCAGCCCGCGCTTCTGGAGCTGTCGCGTATAGTCCAACAGAACGATGGCGTTGTTGACTACAACGCCGGCCAGGCTGATCACCCCAATGCCGGTCATGATAATGCTGAACGGCAACCTGCAGATCAGCAGGCCTGTCAACACCCCCACCATGGAAAGGATGACGGTCGTCATAATGATAAGCGGCACCAGCAGGGAGTTGAACTGGGTCACAAGGATCATGAGCATCAGAAGCAGCGCGATGACGAAGGCTTTGCTCAAGAAAGCCTGTGCCTTCTCCTGTTCCTCCATCTCACCGGCGTAGCGGATCGTGTACCCTTGCTTGAGCTCCAAGTCGCTGAGCCGGCTCTGAACGTCCTTCAACACCGCCGTGCCAAGTCGGCCTTCAGCGTCCCCGGTGAGTGTAACTACGCGATCCTGGCCGATGCGCGTGACGGTGCCCAGTCCTCCGATGTACTCGAAATCCCCCAAAGAACTCAGGGGCACTGGTCTGCCGATTACGTTAGGAACCTGCAGGCGCAGCAAGTCATCGATCCTTGTGCGCTGGCGCAGAGGCAGGCGCACCGTGATATCGTGCTCGTCGTTGAACTCGCGGTAGGTGCCGACCTTTGTCCCGTAGATAGCCGTTTTGAGGAATGTTCCTATGCCCCTCGGGTCGACCCCGAGCAGTCTGGCTCGGCGGCGGGCCACCGTGAACGCAAGCTCGGGTTTCGTGGCCTCCAGGTCGCTGCGCAAGTTGACCAGGCCCGGCACCCCGGAGATCATTCGCTTGATCCTTTCGCTGATCTCTTGGAGCTCCTGGAAATCTTCACCGATGATCCGTATCGTCACCGGAGCTCCTGTGGGAGGGACGTGCTCTTCGCTGGCAACTTTGATTTCCGCGCCGACGATGTCCGCCAGATCCCGGCGCACCGAAGCCACGACGTCGGCTGACGGGCGCCTGCGCCCTTCGAAGTCGTAGAAGACCAGCGTCACTTCCCCGACGTGTGGGCCTCCTCCTCCGCCGGTGAAGAAGGCGCCGCCGCCCGTGCCCACGTTTGTCACGACGTGCTCCAGCTCTGCGCGGTACTTCTCCACACGCTCCTCGACGACCCCGGCCAGATGGTCGGACTGACGTATGTTCGTACCCTGCGGGCTGCGGATGTTGACCATGGCTCGGTCAGGATCGCTTCGGGGAAAGAACTCCACCCCGCGGCCCCAGGCGAAGTAGGCGATGGCAAGCGCGCCCAGAAGCAGCACGGCCAGGGAGAGCGTAACGAACCAGTAGCTGATCGCCACCGCCAGAACCCGCCCGTAGAGCCGCAGGAGCGCGCTTTCTTGCTTGCGCTTGCGTGCCGCCCCGCGTGCGCCGCCGACGACCGAGCAGATGGTCGGGTTGATCACGAGCGCAACGAACAAGGAGCTCGAGAGCGTTATGATCAGCGTAATGGGCAGGTACTTCATGAAGTCGCCTATGATTCCGGGCCAGAAAAGCATCGGTGAGAACGCCGCCACCGTGGTTGCCGTCGAGGCCATCACAGGCCAGGCAACCTCCGCCGTGCCTTTCATGGCGGCCTCGACCCTGTCATACCCGAGCTGGATGTGTCGGTAAATGTTCTCGACAATCACGATCGCATTGTCCACCAACATGCCAAGCGAAAGGACCAAGCTGAACAACACAATCATGTTCAGCGTGTAGCCGAGTGCCTGGATCAGGGCGAAGCTGATCAACATGCTGAACGGAATGGCCATTGCCACCACCACACTGGTGCGCAATCCCAGGAACAGGGCCAGCACCACCAGCACCAGGATCAGGCCGGAGATTATGTTGTTCTCCAGGTCACTGACCATGAGCCGGATGTAATCGGATACGTCGGCGATGACTGCGAAGGTGAGTCCCTCGGGGGCCCGGGCCTGGGCTTCGTCCACGATGGCCCTGACCTGATCGGAAATGTCAATTACGTTCGCACCGACGCGCTTTTTCACGGCCACAGTAACGCTGTCACAGCCGTCGAGCCGGGAGTAGCTGCTCCTGTCCTTGAAGGTATCGTTCACCTGCGCGACATCGGTGAGGTAAATAGCCTCGCCGCCGCGCGTGGTGAGCATCAGGTCGCTGAGCTCCGCCGGATCTACGAACTCCGAGGGTAGACGCACGTTGAACTTCGTGCCTTCGGTTTCCAGACTGCCAGC
The DNA here is from genome assembly GCA_030615435.1 of Candidatus Brocadiaceae bacterium. Lineage (GTDB taxonomy): Bacteria > Planctomycetota > Brocadiia > SM23-32 > SM23-32 > JAUWZH01. The sequence continues at coordinate 4,006 of JAUWZH010000062.1, forward strand.
GGAGAGATTGAGGTTCTCACTTGGAATTAGGGCCAGGATCTCAGGAAGCGTCAGTCCATAGGCCGCGACGCGGTCAGCATCGATCTCCACTCGGACCTCGCGCTCCAGTGTCCCCCTCACTTCCGCGTCCAGCACACCGTCAACGGCCTCGATCTCTTCCTCCAAGTTGTCAGCGATCACCTTCATCCGCACGGGGGAGATATTGCCGCTGATATTGATGGACATGATGGGGAATTCGGCGATATTGATCTCTTTTACAAAGGGCTCTTCGGCATCATCGGGAAGTCCAGGTGTGGCCAAGTCAACCTGGTCGCGTACATACTGCAGCGCGTCCTCTATGATGACCTCCGGTTCGAACTCACAAATGATTGTGGAGACGCTCTCAGCGCTGCGCGAGGTGATCTCTTTCAGTCCTTTCAGACCGGAGAGTTCCGCCTCAATCTTCATCGTCACCGACGTCTCGATGTCCTCAGGCGAAACCCCGGGGTAAACCGTGGTGACCACGATGTAGGGCACAGGCACGTCTGGTTGGGCTTCCCGCGGCAAAGTCCTGTAGCTGTACGCGCCGGCGAACACGATGAGCACAATGAGAACACTCACCGTGATGCGGTTCTTGATGGCCGCGTTTGTTATGATCATTCCTTCGTCCTTTGAGCGGCTTGCCCGGGCTGATTGGCGACGACCTTGACGTGCTGGCCCGGGCCGACCAGGCGATGCCCGGCGACGATAAGACGGTCCCCTTCGGAGAGACCGCGCGTCACCTGCACCAGCTCCCCTCGGGTGAGCCCGAGCTCTACGGTCCGGCGCTGGGCCGCTTCGCCTTCCACAACGTAGACTGCGTGGCCGGACTCCAGCGGGATCACTGCCGCGAGCGGGATCATGATCGCCTCTTTCAGAATGCGACGCGTGAGCCGCGTCTTGACGATTTGCCCGCTGCGCAACACTCGCGGATTGTTCACCACTGTGATCTCCATGCGGGTCGCATGCGTCTGCCTGCTGGCCAGCTCGCTGATGAAGGTGATCGTGCCAAGGATTGTGCTGGGGACGTTCATCTCTATCTGCACTTCGGCCTCAGCGCCGGTTCGGAAGAAGCTCACGTCCTTCTCCGGCACCTGCACCACAACCTTGACGGTCTCCACGTCCACAATTTCGGCCACAACCGTGCCCTCGCGGACGTACTCGCCTTTCTCCACCAACATGCCGTTGAGGACGCCGTCAATGGGGGACAATATCGTTGCGCGCTCCAGGCGGGCCTCCTCCCAGGCGAGGTCGGCCTCCGCCATTGCCATGGATGTGGCCGCCCGGTCCCTTTGATCTACGGTCACTGCCCCGCGCTCCGACAACTTGAAGAGCCTGTCGTACTGCTTACGTGCGTAATCTACATCGGCGGCTGCGCGGTCACGACTGGCCTGGAGCAGCTCCGCATTCAAGTATGCGATCGGCTCACCTGCCCGAACAGCCTCGCCCTCTTCTGAGGCAATGCGTTCGATCCGGCCCGCCACCTCGGCGGACACCCGCACGATCCGGTTCGGCTCCACCGTTGCGGGTAGTTCCAGCAGGTCGTTCACCTCCGGCTCAGCGCGTACGGCCTCCACACGCACGTTGACCGGCGGCGGCTCTGGGATTGGCGGCTTCTGCTGGCGAGCGCGTGCGGTTGCCCTAACAGCCGCCGCTGTCAACACCCCCACGCCCGCGGCTGCGAACAGCACCAGAACCGCCGATATCAGTATCTTCTTCAACATCGCAAACCCTTTCCGAGGTGGTACATCCAGTCCATGCAGTCAACGTCGGGATCTTCGTGCTACGGGTCCTAAGGGACCGGCAGACCTCCCGACGGGCCGAGGGAAGCCGGAAGCCATTTAGGCCGCCCGGGCGCCGGCGCTTCCTCCGCGGCCTTTGGGGGGGTCAGCAGCCCCATGGCCCTCTGCAGATCCAGACGCGCCATCGTGTGATCATAGAGGGCCTGGTAATAAAGGCCCTTGGCAAGCACCAGCGCCGCCCGCGTGTCGATGACCTCGAGGTCCGTGCGCACACCCGCCTCATTGCCGATCTCTGCGAGTTCCAGGGCCAGCTCGGCCCTCTCCTGATTGAGCCGCTGCGTCTCGACCAACTCCTGTGAGTCTGCAAGGTCCAGGAGTGCCTCGTGCACCTCCAGGAGCAGGCGCTGGATGGTGTCCTCCAGCCTGATCTCACGCTGCCGGATCTGCGCGCGTTGCTGAATCATCCGCCCGCGGGTTCTCAGCCCGTCGAAGACCGGCCAATTGAGCGATACCCCCGCTGTCCAGAGGTCACCCCAGCGGCTCTTGCCGGTTCTGGGGTGCGGCTGGCTCCAAAGGTTGCTGAAGAAGGCTTCCACTTTCGGCAGGTAGCCGCTTCTGACGACCTTCAGCACCTCGTCCTGAAGTCGCCGGTCCAATTCCGCCTGGTAGAGGTCCGGCCGGTTCAGACTCGCGATCTCGACCGCCTCCTCATAGCTGATCTCCAGCGGCCGATAGTCCAGCGGCTCGGTGGGCTCGGCCTCGCTGCGCTGAGAAATCCCCATGGCTCGGTAGAGTCGTGCCCGGGACAGGCTGATGCGGTTGCGCTGCTGGATCGTGGCCGTGCGGAAGTTGGCCACCTCCACCCGGGCCCTGAGCCGGTCGAACTCGGTGGCAAAGCCCTGCTCGAGCTTGGCCTCCACGTCCTTGAGCTGACGCTCAGCCGATTCCAGGGCGGCTTTCTGCACCTCGAACAGCTCCTTGGCCAGGCGGTAGTCCCAGTACTTGGACGCTACGTCGTGGACCACCGATTCCACCTCTTCTCTCACACGCTCGTCCGCCATGTAGGAGAACAGCCTGGCGCCGCGCAGCCCCGCACCGACCACTCCACCCTTATACAGCGGCTGGGTCACCGTCAGGCTGCCCGAGTAGGTGCTTAGCATGCCGTGGCCCAGCCCGGGCGGGCTTTCCGTGATGGTGTAGCCGGCTGCTGCGTCCAGCTGTGGCAGCGCTTCCGAGTAGGCCTCGAAGATGCGGCCCTGGCCTTTCGCCCTCTCTTCGATGATCTCTCTGAGGCCGGGGTTGTAAGCCTTGACCACGGCCAATTCGATTGCCTGCGTCAGCGAAAGATCACCTCCTACGCGCGGCAGCTCATCCTTCTGAGCACGCCCTTCCCGCCATCGTCTGTAAGTGCCCCGGTGAATCCTGTCGATTTCGCCGTAGACCTCCTCGCGCGTCGGCATGCACCCAAAGAGCCCACACAGAACGCCGACCAGCGCTGCAACCGTCACTGCGACCTGATACTTTGCTTCTCTATGGCTGCCGTTCATCTCGCCGGGCCCTCCTTTAAGATGCCCCGCAGCACCAACTCCTCGATCTGCCTGGGCGTGGTATCGTCCAGCCTCCGCTTGCCCGTCACGATCGAGTCCTTGATCACTGCCCCTGTGGCCCCCTCGAGGACCAGCGCCATCAGCCGGGGGTTGACATCGCGAAAGACTCCTCCCTTGATACCCTCCGTGATGACGCACTCAATCCCCTGCAGATAGTCCTTGAACATCTCGACACACTTCGGGGACATCAGTTGAGGCTGCTCCGAGCTTTCGCCGCTTATCGCGTGGCTGAGTATCCGGAAGAACCGCTCGTGCTCCTGGAAGAAGCGTATCTTTGCGTGGATGAGTGCCCGGACCTTGCCTTCGGCCCCTCCGCAACCGTCGATGCTCTGCTGGACCTGAGCGATGTACTCGCGCATGCGCATCTCGATCAGCTCTTGGTAGATCGCCTCCTTGCTCTCAAAGAAGTTGTAGAGCGACCCGACGGCGAACTCGGCTCGGTCGGCAATCTCCTGAACCGTTGGCCGACCGTATTCCTTTTCAGCGAAAACGGCTTCCGCCGCCAGCAGCACTTCCAGGCGATGTCGCTCTCGCTCCCTCTCTTTTCGGGATGGACTATCCATGCTCCCGGCTCCAGGCTCCCGCAAATATGGGCAAAAGGTCAGAATCTGAACCTGTATTCATTATTGCCAACGCATGTTCATTTGTCAAGACGATTCCCCACCTTATTCTGGCATTTCCTTCCCGCTGAGCCACTTGACTCGCACAGCATTTCACAGGCTGGCCGGAGGCCCCGTCTTCCCTGGGATGGTGCAGGCATTCATTGCGAGAACCTCGGTCAGGACCCGCTCAACAGTAGCCCGCATCCTCTCTCGATGGCCTCCGTCAATCTGCAGCGCGCTTGTCTTCCAACTCGAGATTTCCCGTCCACCTTGATCCACTGCTCCGCCGTGCCCCTTTGGTTGTAGAAGCCCACCACGTTCTTTGAAGGGCACGTTCAGAGAGAACTCAACAGGTCTTCGGCAAAGCCCAAGCAGAGCAGGTGCTCACGGGTCTGCGCCGCGGCGAGCTGGCCAGCATCACGGTGGGCCAAATGCATCTGGACGCGCCGCAGCCATACGTGGAGATTCTGGCGAAGCACGAAAAGGGCGGCTGGGGGGCAAAGCTGCCGTTGCGCCGGGACCTGGTCGATGAGCTGATGACCTGGCTGGATGAGAAGCTCGCGACCCTGAGGGATGAGGCGAAGGAGAAGGAAGCTCCACTGCCACTGAGACTATCCCTGGAAGAACCGCTGTTCTCGGTGCCCCGGAACATGGTCAAGAGCTTCGACCTGGACCTGGCGGCTGCCAACATCCCGAAGGAAGACGAACGCGGACGCACCGTTGACCTGCACGCGCTACGGCACACCTTCGGCACCCACCTCAGCAAGAACGGCGTGCCGCCCCGCACCGCCCAGGCCGCCATGAGACACTCATCCCTGGACCTCACCATGAACGTCTACACCGACCCCGAGCTGCTGGATGTAGCGGGGGCGATGAATGCGCTCCCGGACCTTACGGTCGGGGGACGGCAAGAGCCGACGGATGGGGCGCAGGCGGCGACCTGAAGCGCGGAACCCGCGCGGGAGTTTCCCTCGAAGTTTCCCTCGTAGTTTCCCTGTTTTCCAGGAAACGGGAGTCACCTGCTGTCATGTGGTGGCCATTTGGCGTGGGGTGAACGTGCGGCGGGAGGGGTCACAACTCTTGGGGGGGGCCGCGATAGGCCGCTTCTGTCCACTCAGGGCGTACATAAGATTGGAGCGGGCGAGGGGATTCGAACCCCCGACGTCCAGCTTGGGAAGCTGACATTCTACCACTGAATTACGCCCGCTCCCTGTCCTCATGCTACGGCCTGGCAGCGCCTCTGTCAAGGTCTCCCGGCCATTCTCGCTGTGGCTCCTTTCGTGCCTCGCATGGCTTGGGGACGCGGGAGGCGGCCTTGGACGCCGTGGCGCACACGTAGAGCGGTATTCCGACAAGCATCATCAGCACCATCTCGCCTATGCCGCCGCCGAGCAGCCCCTTGAAATAATCGTCCGGCACTACGGCGGATATTGATCCTGCTATCAGGAGCCCCACGATGAGGGGCTTGGAGATGTCGCGAGGGAGCGAGACGAAGCCGTAGCGCAGGGCGCCCAAGACCTTTCCCCCGGCACTCTCGCTGGCGCAGCGACTCTCCTGGCCGCCCGAGGCACTCGGCGTTTCGGAGTCCCTGACGCCGCCTCCCGAACCGACGAGCAGGCCGCCGATCATCCCGCTCACGAGCGCTGCCAGCGGCCTGAAGACGGCGAATATGCCCCCAAGAAGGCTGAAAGTCACCAGGATGCTGTCCACACCCGTCTGAGGGGTGGAGATGATGAACGCGGTCGTCGCCCCACGGCTGGCGCCGTGTCTTCGCAGCGATGCAGCTACCGGAATCACTCCACACGAACAGAGCGGCAGCGGAATGCCGAAGATCGCAGCCTTCGTGATGGGGACTATCCCCTTCCCGCCCAGGTGTCGTTCGACCATGCTTGCCGGGATCAACACGTAAAGCACGCCGGCCATGAGGAACCCGAAGAGCAGGAACGGGGCCATTTCGCCCATGACGTTCCAAAACCCTTCGACAAAGCTAAGAAGCGAGTCGGGCATTCATGTCGCCTCCGATGTCACGTGGCGCTTCAGAAAAGCGTCCAGGTCGCCGTCACGTCTGATACCAAGCCGCGTCAGAGCGAAATCATAACGCACGGGGTCCTCAGGGGCGAATTCTCTGAAGGCGGCCGTCACTTCCTCGGCCGTCCGAATGTCTGCCTGTTTGCGCTGAGTAAGCCTGAGCGCACGACTGATCCTGAGCATGTGCGTATCGAGCGGGACGACGAGCTTCGAGGGCGGCACGTGGTCCCAGCCTCCGGGATCAACCGCATCGCGCCTCACCATCCAGCGCAGGAACAGGTTGAGCCTCTTGCACGCGCTTCCGTCCGCCGGAGAGGGAACGGAGGGAACTTGCTCGGCATCCGTTTCGTCGGTGAGCTCGCGCACGAAAGCCGCCAGTGCCGGGAGCACCGTTTCGTGTTCGTCGCTCAGCCCGGCTTCGAAGGATACACCCAGCGAGCCGTACAGGCGGATGACACGCCTGGCGCCGACCAGCAGCGCCGCAAGCGCCTCGCCGGTCGTGAACCGGTGCTTGAAGCCGGCGAATGCCCTTCTGATTGTCTCCGGCGAAGACCGTTCGAGGAACATCGCCGGGGCCGGCATCTGCTTCAGAACGCGCCCGACGCTTTTCAGTATCTGTGCAACGCGCCCGTAGGCAAGGCACGACGCCACCAGCGCCACTACCTCCCGGTCACGGATGTCTTCATAGCCGTACAGGAACTCGATCGGGTCCGGATGCACCATCTCCCGGCGGTTGTACGTGGCGTACAGCTCCTCGAGCACATCCCTGTTGATTGCCGGCGATATGTTGCCGTTCATCCTGTCGTCTCAGCGATGCCCTCAACCGAGGATAGCCTCGAGGTCCTCCTCTGCGGTTGATATGGGCATGATACTGAACTTGTCTGCGAGCACCTCCAGTGCGGCCGGGGTGACAAAGGCGGGCAGGCTCGGCCCGAGGCGTATGTTCTTGACGCCCAGGCAAGCGCGGCGCTGAACGCCGGTTGTGGCCGGGAACCCCCCCCCGTCGAAAAGAAGCCTCCAGCACTACAGTCCGCGCGCAGCCTACTGCGCAAGAAGCAAGCAGGCGACAAGAGGGCGGGGGCTTTGCCCGACCGGTTGCAAGGCCCCGCTGTGCTACTTCGTACGCGGGGCCGCAGCAACTTGACGC
>JAUWZH010000356.1 GCA_030615435.1 Candidatus Brocadiaceae bacterium
CCCACGCATCCCCGACCGCAAGTGTCTCGTGGGAATCGTGTTCGTGCTGCGCACCGGTTGTGCCTGGAACGATCTGCCCGCCGAACTGGGGTGCGGCGATGGCACCACCTGCTGGCGTCGGTTCCGCCAGTGGACTGAAGCTGGCGTCTGCTGCGCCGAAGCGGCCGAAGCCGCGCAGGCCACACCCGCGACAAGCACCAAGAGGACAAACCACATCCGTCTGGGAAACTCAGCGCGCATCACGTTGATCCTCCCGCATAAACGGTGACCCTGCTACTCCGCTGACCGCACCCCGGACACATGAGGCTCATTATCGCAGCCGACCGGGGAACAGTCAATCGGCCTATTGAGTTCCTGTTGCGGAAGGGCCTTGCCGGGAAGATGGCATCGGGCAACTTGGATAGAGTCTGCCCTGGCGTCTGGATCGTTGCCTTTCGGCAGGTGCCTGCGCCGACCTGTAGCAGTTCTCTTGGCCTCGGCACACATACCTTCCTCCCCTGAAAGCTCGCTCTCGCCGGGCTATTCTCGCATCACCTCGCAGTCGGTGATAAGCGTGTCTTTCGCCTCGCAGAGCAACACCTTGTGGCCGAACTCCACAGGCTTGGCTGCCTTGCCCCGCTTGGTGAGCTCTGCGTGAGGCTCGAAGATGCTAAAGAGACGCTCGATCCGAGATGCAGGGGCAGGTCAGCCTTCGGGATGCGCGAGCGGCTGGCACTCTGAGGCGGCCACGCAACCTACCTTTCAGTCGGCCGTCACCTGGACGTGCGCAGAGTAACCGAGTTTTCTGAGGAGTTGCCCGCAGCCCTCCCATGTCAGGCCGAAGGCGCGCACATCGGCGACTCCGAGGCGGGCGACAATGTCCCGCATCTCCTCCAGCCGCTTGTAGGAGGACTCACCCTTCATCATGACGCTTTCCGCGAGGCAGGTCCTCCCAGGCAGGAAACTTGCGCTGGTATTACCCGCGGCTCGCCATCTATCAGCTGTGTTCCCTGGTACTTCGCTCAAGATGCTCAACCAGGACCTCGCGATTCGCCTCGCGACCGGCAAGAACGCGCACGAGCACGGTCAAATTGTCGGGCCTCTCGTCTCCAAACCTGAACGATACCGCGGCAAAGCGGGTTTCGCGACCCATTCGTGCGCAAGGGGAAAGCCCTTCGACGTGCTCGCCGAAAGGGCCTTGTGTCCAAGATGGTACCCCCAAGGGGATTTGAACCCCTGTTTCCGGAATGAGAGTCCGGTGTCCTCGGCCGAGCTAGACGATAGGGGCACAGGTAAGTGGCTGAGGAACCTGGATTCGAACCAGGATTACCTGATCCAGAGTCAGGCGTGCTACCGTTGCACCATTCCTCAAGAGTGTCGTGCATTATAAGTCTGCCCTCGCAACGTGTCAAGCATGGGGGCCGTGCGCAACCGTCCCCCCGTTCGACTGTCAAGCGCCCCGGCAATACCGTCCCCGGGCTCCGCATGGTATGATGCGCGCCTTGGCCCAGCGAGCCGTTGGCTTCCTGTCGGTCCAGCCGTGGAGAAAGCAACAGATGGCAGAAGCCATTCTCGGGGCGCCCGTGATAATCAAGGTCTTGGCGACGCTTTCGCTCATCCTCCTTGTCAACGGCCTTTGCAAGCACCTACTGTGAAAACCTTACGTACCGGCACGACGGGGCGAGTTCAAAGAAACACCTTCAAGCACGGCGCAGAACCGAAGATTCCAAGCATCGGGAGGCTTCGAAGGCTTGCTTCATCCGAGAGAAGGGTGGCCTTGTGGCCACCGAGCGAAGGATTGCGCGGGAATCTGACGTTGCCGGTTGTGGCCGGAAAACCCCCCGTAATGCTGTTACAGACCTTTTTCCACAAAAAAGGACGCAATAAGCTACGCATGCGTCAAGTTGCTGCGGCCCCGCGTACGAAGTAGCACAGCGGGTCCTTGCAACCGGTCGGGCAAAGCCCGCCCTCTTGTCGCCTGCTTGCTTCTTGCGCAGTAGGCTGCGCGCGGACTCTGTAGTGATGGAGGCTTCTTTTAAACAGGGGAGGTTTCCCGGCCACAACCGGCGTTCTGCGCCGCGCTTGCCTGATACTATCA
>JAUWZH010000052.1 GCA_030615435.1 Candidatus Brocadiaceae bacterium
GAGCAAGAGTGGGTCTGGCATGAGAGGTCAGCGTTCGTGCGGACCTGCGAGCGTTGGATTCCTTATCTGTTCCAATACAACATATGGCTTCTCCCCGAGGAGCAGATGTGGGAATGCCTTCAAGGCGTTATTCAACTCTACACGAGCGAGGCGGCTCCTGACCGCACTGACTTTCGGCGTTTCATAGCCACGCATTTTGGCCACGGGATCGCCTCGCGATTCATGGAACCTTACAATTTCAAGGCGTGGGGTTACCGGCCGGAAATGATGTCGGCTGGGTGGGTGAGCGAACGCGTCCCAGTGGTAGATCTGGAGCGGCTGATCCACAATGTAGTCTATCGGCAAGAGGACAGTTCGTGGGGCCCTAACAACGAGTTTCGTTATCCCCTCTACGGCGGCACCGGCCAGATATGGCGCCGTGTTGCCCAAGGTTTGCCCTCCGAACGGGTATTCCTGAATGCCGAAGTGGTCCACATCTGTGCGTGTGACCACGTGGTGACGCTGGCCGATGGCCGGCTCATTCGCTACGATGCGCTTGTTAGCACTATGCCAGTAGACCGGCTGGTACAGATGAGCGACTTACACGATCTCAGATCGCACGCAGAGGGACTCTGGCATTCCAGCATACACGTAGTCGGCCTCGGAATGGAGGGGTCGCCCCCGGAGGCCATTGGGAACCACTGCTGAATGTACTTTCCCGAGGATAACTGCCCCTTTTATCGTGCCACTCTTTTCAGCAACTATAGTCCCAACAACGCGCCTCGACGTTACTGGTCGCTTATGCTGGAGATTTCCGAGTCTCCACAGAAGCCGGTTGAAGCCGAGACACTCGTGCAGTGCTGCATTGACGGCTCTGTCGCTGTGGGCCTGCTGCGGCCAAACCAACGGGTAGTGAAGAGCTGGTGCAAGCGAGTCGAGTACGCTTATCCCACTCCCACCAAAGACCGTGACGCGCGGCTTGGCGTTCTGCTTTCCTGTTTGGAGGAACACAATATCTTCAGCCGGGGCCGCTTTGGGAGTTGGAAATATGAAGTCTCCAGCATGGGGCATTCGTACATGCAGGGCTTGGAGGTGGCCCGTCGAATTATTTTGGGTGAAGACGAGACGGTCTTAGCGTCGCCCGCGGATTAGGTGTGTGTGGGCGCCCTTGGTAAAGCGGCCACAACGCGGAACAGAGGAGCGGATCGTGGATAAGTATGCTCTTGAGAGGACACGTGAAGCTCCCCTGAACGGCGCAAGCCAACTGATCCAGATACCTGGAGGAACTTGGTACGGTCCTTATGCAGTGGTTGCCGGCATCACATTGCTAGGCGCCCTGCTCAGGATCTGGCACTTGGGATACAAGCCGTTCTGGCTGGATGAGGCCGTACTTTATTGGATTTCCAGGGGAAGCCTCGGGGAAGTAATCGCCGAGAACACCGCGCGCAACAGCGCGCCGCCACTGTACGCACTCCTGCTAAACCCGATTCTAAACATCGGCGAGTCGGAGGCTGTCCTGAGGTCGGTTTCCTGTTTGGCGGGAATCCTGGCTATTCCCGCCGTGTACCTTTTGGCGCGGCAGTTCCTCTCCTCACGGCCTGCCTACTTTTGCACCCTCGTTGTTGCTGTCGCGCCCTCCCAGGTTGAGTATTCCCAACAGCTACGGGAATACTCGATTGTTTTTCTCCTGTCCATATTGCTGCTCGGGGTTTTCTATCGCTTTCTGCGGGACCCGAGCTGGCGGAACTGCCTTGTGTTCACATTCCTTTGTCTGGTAAGCCTCTTCACCCAATATGGACTCGCCCTGCTGATCCTGGCCCTCAACGTGATCCTTGTGGTGACGCTGGCTACCCGGGTGGATAGAAAAACGATGTTGACCCGGTGGACCGTGAGCCAGCTGATACTCCTGTGTGCCATGTTCGTCGTTTACCACGTTTCCCTCAAGTACCAGTTGGTGGCGGGCGGCCGCGGGGGTGGCAGCTACCTGGCCAGCGCCTACTGGAATGGAACATTCAAGGGCTTGTTGAGGCTGGCCCTGATCAACACGGCGAGGATCTTGAAGTTCACCTTTCCTGGTCCGCTTCCTTTCTTGGTCTTCTTCGGTACCGGGCTGGTATACGCTGCCAGACATCGGGACGGCCGGATTGCGCTCATGATGTTTGCCATTCCCATGTTCATCACATTCGCTGCTGCATGCGGCAGGTTGTATCCGTATCGAGGGAACAGGCAGGATATCTTTCTCACCGTTATGATCTACATACTCTTGGGATTTGGCTTTGAGTATTTGCTTTCACGGGCAAACCGCATCTTTGTCTTAGCGCTGACAGTCGTATTCCTGTTCTACGGGCTACGTGACACTGCGCGTTATCTCGAAAAGCCGGAAAAATATGAGGACATCAGACCCGTGTGCCGAACTCTGGCCAGGCTAGTGGAACCGGGTGACAGAATCTATGTTTATGGTTTTGCACCGCCCGCATTCAGTTACTACTATCGGAACTGCGATAACGAGATCATTCGAGGTAGGGACACCGGAAAGCATGATCAGTTCGAGCAGCAACTGGATGGGGTATTATCTCAAGAAGGCCGGCTGTGGCTTGTGTTCTCGCACCTCAGTGGCGAGGAGCGCCGGTCGGTCCTGAAACACGTGCGCCGCTGGCGTGAAGTGAAGCGAATTGCTGAAGCTGAAGGCGCTTGGCTGTATGTTGCCCATTGACATCGGGGTGTTTCCGAACAGCCGCATGCGCCTCCGTTACTGACAATATGCAGGATTTTTCGCCAGTCGCTCACGAGAAGCTTCTCGAAGAGGGGACACAGAGTTGCTGACAGGAGTGGCTGGCAGGTCTACACTTCGAAACTAGAGCGACAATCCTGCGTGCGTTGGGGCTACTTGGGAAACTCCGACTTACGTGGCGCCGCCGGGAACAACGCCGACTCCGTGATTGCGGGGAGCGATGTGTGAGTCGCACGCAATTGGCCAGACGAGGGGAATTCGTGTTCCAGTCGGCCTGACATCCCATGTCGGGGCTCCCGACGACATCACGATCTGCAAGATCGAGGGCGTCTGAAGCAGCAACAGAAGCAGGAATACCGCGGAGAGTTCAATCTCGTTTGCTCAACAGGACATTGGCTCGTTATTATCAATGGGCGGAAAGGAGAGGTGTGACATGGCGGCGGCAGCGGAAATGGCGATGTTCAAGTTGTTCACGATCCTGTTCCTCGGCGCTCGGCCTTTCGCGCCGGCGCAGCCCGGCGTGCCGCTTCGACTCTGCGCGGGGCGCGAAACGCCCATCTATGCCGAGGCGAACGTCGCGGCATTGCGACGCACGGGGTCGCTCCTGAGAAGACCAGGGCTTCACTCGTCCATGACCGAGAGGGGACGATTCGTTCAGACTACATTGTACGCCTTTGCTCTGTAAAGGCCGATTGGTATAATCCAACGGCACACATCGCCGCAATCGGTTCTGGAGGATCCGGTTTATGTCTGACACAAGCAAGCAGTACGCCGTTGCGATCGACATTGGAGGCACGAACGTCAAGGCCGGCGTGTTGAGCCGGGACGGCGAGGTGCTCGCGCGGCAGCGTGTACTCACCGAGGAGCGCAAAGGCGGCGAGCAGCTCATGGTCAAGCTGATCAACCTGGCCAAATCACTGATCTCCGAAGTCGGCAAGAGCAAGCAGCAGTTTGCCGGTATCGGCGTGGGCACGCCGGGCCTGCCCAAGGATGGGGTCATCATGAGCTGCCCGGGCAAGATCCCGGGCTGGGAGGGCACGCACGCTTGCGCGGACCTCACGAAGGCCACCGGGCTGCCGGCCGTGATGGACAACGACGTGAAGGTGATCGCGCTCGGCGAGGGCTGGATAGGCGCGGCCAAGGGGGAAAAGAACTTCGTATCCCTCGCGCTCGGCACGGGTGTGGGCGGCGGGGTGATCATTGACGGCAGGATCTACCAAGGCGAGCACGCGGTCTCCGCGCGACTGGGCCATATGGTAGTCGAACCCCATGGGAAGCTCTGCATTTGCGGCAATCGCGGGTGCCTCGAGGCCTATTGCTCAGCCCGTTCGATCGCCGCCGCGGCCATTGACCACGTGCTGCGCGGCTGCGAGACGATCATTCTCGATTTGGCCGACGGCGATATCCGCAACATTGACGCCAAGACCGTCTTCGATGCGGCACGGCGAGGGGATCCGATCGCGCTGGAGATTCTGGACAAGACCGCGCACCACCTCGCCACCGCGATCCTAACGATCATGCAGGCGTTCGACCCCAAGTGCATGGTGATCGGCGGAGGAGTCGCGGCCGCGGGCGACCTGCTGCTGGAGCCACTGCGCAAGATCGTGAAGCAGTACGCCTGGACCGGTCCCGGGGAAGTCGTGGACATTCGCGCGTCTACATTAGGCGACGACGCGGGGATCTTCGGCGGCGCCGCGCTCGTGTTCGCGGAGCTATGCTGAAATGACAGGCGACTAACGCGGCGTCAGTGCGACTCGATCGCGCTGAGTGCGCGGCGAGTCGTCGTCGCGGCCTACCAGAGCAACGGCCTTACGGGTAAGTGATAGAGTCGCTCGTCTCCACGTTCTGGGCGGGATCATAGGCATAACCGCCCTTCAAGACGTCCGTGACGCTGAAGGTGAAGGTCCCGCCGCCCTTGCGTGTGCCAGACTTGAATGTCGCCTCGCCGGCGTCGTTGGTCACGCTGTTCTGATCTCCACTCGTCGCGCCGCTCCACGAGCCATACACCGTCGCGCCGCTCACAGGGGCTCCGCCTTCCTGGACGACCGTCACCACCGCCGTCGCCTCGACGTTCCCGCTTCGCCCTTTCCGCCCGGCACTCATGTCAATGTCGTCCACGTGCATCGCAAGGGTCGCCCCGTGCACGTGCACGACCGCCTCAGCAGAGTTGTTGGACAGATTCGTCTCGCCCCCCACGGCAGCGGCCGTCGCTGTGAGGGTGTGATCGCCGAGGCTGGTGGTTTCAGTGGTGCCCCACACGAAATCCAGGGGAACATCTTCCCCAGCAAGCAGAGTCACGCTCTGCGTGCCGACGTGCGTTCCGTCAGGGCTCTCGCTCACCGTCACGTCGAAACTCTCGGTAAAATCCCCCGGATTGGATGCCACGACGGTGATCGTCGCCGACTCCCCGCGAAGGACGGAGCTCGGAGCGGAGATCGCGCTGATGGCAACATCATGCACCAGTCCGGGAGAGTAACTGAGGGCCGCGTATGCGTCCAGAAGGCCGTGCCCGTAAGTGTCGTCCCTGCCCGCCGCACCCAGGTCCTTGGCGGTGTTCTGGAGGGCCTCCCGCACGCTGCTCGGCCCGCTGACCCCGTTGGAGATGAGCAGCGCGGCAGCCCCCGCCACGTGGGGGCAAGCCATCGAGGTGCCGTGGAAGAAGTAGTACCCGAACTTCCTGGGATTCCCCGAGAACGTCTGCTGGAGCACCCCGTCCCCGTAGCCGTCGCCATTCTGGTCAACGTTGAGGTCGCCGCCCGGAGCCACCAGGTCCAGCGAGGAACCGTAGTTGGAATAATAGCTCCGGGTCTCGTCGTAGCGAGTCGCCCCTACCGCGATCACGTAGTCGTCATAGGCTGCAGGGTATATGACCGACGAAGTTCCCCCGTTCCCTGCCGCCGCACAAACCGTGACGCCCTTTGCGCAGGCATACCCAACGGCGTCTTCAATTGTGGAAGAAGGGGCGGAGGAGCCAAGGCTGAGGTTGATCACGCTGGCGCCCTTATCGGCGGCGAAATAGATGCCTTGCGCCACCCAATCCGCCGTGCCTTCGCCCTTGCGGTCGAGCACTTTCACGGGCATGACAGCGCAGTTGAAGGCGACCCCGGCAACGCCGAGGTCATTGTTGGTGCTCTGGGCGACCGTGCCCGCCACGTGTGTGCCGTGCCCATCGTCGTCGTTGGGGTGCGCGTCGTCGTTAACGAAGTCATAGCCCGCCGCGAACGTCGTGTTCGCAAGATCGGGAGCTTGCCTGAACAACCGGCCGAAATCCTCGTAGGCCACGCCCGTGTCCACCACGGCAACGATGACTGACGGCGTTCCCGTCTGGATGTCCCAGGCCGGCTCGATGTTGATGTCCCCGCTCGGCCCGCGGTAGTGCCACTGATACGAATAGTACGGGTCGTTGGGCACCATCAGAGCCCGCAGCACGCCGTTGGGCTCTGCGTATTCGACCAGGGGCTCCCCACGGAGCGCGGCCACCAGGCCTTGCACGCTCCGCCCCGGCGGGACTCTCAGAACCCGGTACCCTCCGGCTTTCCTCGCGCGCAGGGTCGCGGCCCCGTGCTTCTTGATAAGTGCTCCGGCCGCCGCCCCTGTGACCCCCTCTCTGAACTTCACGATGACCTGCTCCGGAACGTGCCCGGGACCCTCGCGCCCTCGCACACGGGTGTCCGTGCGGAGTTGGGCTGCACGACCCGCCCCGGCGCACGTCAGCAATACGACCACCCCAAGGACACACAACCTCATTCTCCCGCGCTCCATTTCTTCACCCTCCCACGGTACGAACTGAAATGTTATATCCCGCCGCATTCAACTACATTACACTTGGTTAGAGCAGAGAAGTCAACCGAAATCTGCACGGTCCTTCTCCAGCATCTCGACAGCGTGGATTCTTGCCACCGGGTATCTTGGCCTGCGCGAACGCGCAGCCGTCTGAGGCCCCATTCCCCTGCTTAGCTCGCCTCGCGGTCCGCCCGCACGCGCACGCAGAACACGACGTCCTCCTCTCCCCACGGTCCCGGCGCCCCGTCCCAGCCGTTGCCCAGCCTGTCGTAGCAGACCAGCGCTTCGTTGTCCCCCGTCGCGATCATGTCCGTGTAGCACGTGCTCTGGTTCGGCTCGCACTTCCTCTTGCCCTCGCAGAACTGGTCCGAATAGTGCAGGGAGCCGTCCTCCATAAGCGCGTTGTGATGCTCGCCCAGGTTGACCCTCTGCCATCGCTCACCCTCCCCATCCGCGCAAACCCACAGGAACAAGCCCGGGCGCCCGCCGGTGAGCAGGATCAGCCCGTTAGCCAGCCGCAAGAGCTGCGGCTCGACGGACCACGCGCCGGTCACGATCTCGGGCTTCGTCCAGGTCGCGCCGTCGTCGGCGCTGTAGCCCTTGCGATACTCCAGGAGGCCGCCCACGCGGTAGATGCACATCAGCCGCCCGTCGCTCAGCCGGACCGTATTCGACTCGCTCGGCCCCGTTGCCACGTCCGCTTCCCCTTCCGGCCGCGCCACAACGGAGAGGAAGCGCCAGGTGAGTCCACCATCGTCGCTCGCCACGGCGTAGTTCGTGTACCTCTCCTCCCCCGGGCACTTGCCGCACAGCGTCGTGAAGAGCCGGCCATCGCGCAGGGGCAGGATGTTGCCGCTGGTCAGAACGTGCAGCTCCCCTTCGTGGTAGTCCTTCAGGTCGCGGGGAAAATCGAGGAACCGCACCGTCGTCGTCTCCAGCGAGACCTCGCCGTCCTCACGGCAAGTGATGATCGTGCCGTCCGCCTGCGCATTGCGCTTGTCCCCAGGCGATGCCGGCCACAACTCATAGGGCATCAACAGAAGCTTGCGCGACGCGAGCCGAATGGAGTTCGGCCCGTGCGAGTCTATCTCCATCACGCGGCGCCACGACCTCCCCCCGTCCCGCGACAGGCACAGGACCGCCGGCCACTTCCCCTGTGCCTTGTCAGCGACGGTAATGACCAGACAGAAGACGTCCTGCCCTTCCACGGGATGAAGCGTGGAAAACCAGAAGTGCCCCGTGTCCCGCCCGACCTCAACCGGACGCCCCAACTCCAGACTGAAGCCATCGCACTTGTGCCGTCTCAAAGCCCTTTCCTCCTCCAAGCAGTTCATGACAGCGTACCATACGCAGAAAGCTGGCTGCTCGACAACACTCCCCGACTGAAGCCCTTCCTGACCGGCTCGCTATGGACGGGCGCCCGTCCGGACATACGCCACCAGTTCGTCGGCCCCCATGCCCTTGATGCCGCATCGCTCGAGCGTGCGGCCGGTTTCCCAGTAGTTGACGCCTGAGACGGCGATGCCGATCTCGACCGTAGCGCGCATCAGAGGCGTCGGGACGCCGAGCTGCTCGCCGAGCTGCGACCAGCAGACCAGCCCGATCGGGATGTCCTCGGCGACGTAACGGTTTGACAGGCTCGTCGGCCCCTTGATGGGGGTTAGACCCTTTGAGCCTTTCAGCGTCTGCCAGAGATCGCCCCTGGGACCATAGCCGACCTCATGTAGTGCGGTCGCCTGGTCGGGCAGGTCCAGCCCCAGCGCGCGGCCGATGGCGATGCGTTCCGCGTCGAGCGCTTCCATTGCGCGCGCGGTTGGCGGAGTAACGCCTTCCTCATAGTACCAGAACTCCCCGCGCGAGTACTCGATCCTGCCCGCGTTCATCAGCACCCCCAACGGATGAATCACAGGGTTGCAGTTGGAAAGGCCCGCCTCCAGAACGTCCCGGAACGCGCCGACACCGCTGTAGAGGTCCTTCAATACAGCCAGCACTTCGTCAGAGCGCTCGGCCGGGAATACTCCTGCGCCGAACACGGGCAGCGCATGGTAGACATTGACCGACGCGGGTCCGGTGATGCGGGTCGCGTACGGGAGCGTGTCGAGCTCCGAGACGGTGATGCGCGCGGTGCAACCCGCCCGCCCCAGCGACGTCACAAACTCAAGGCTTCCGCAGGTGCCGGGGACCAGCACCACGTGGCTGCCGTCCGTCAGGTGCGGGGCGAGGTGCTCGGCGTAGCGCCGATGGTAGAGCGCCGGCACGATGATGAGGATGATGTCCGCGTCGGCGATAGCATCTGCGATGTCGTGCGTGCACAGGGCGATCTGCGCAATCCCGCAGCGGGCCTTGCCGGAGATGGAGACTTTGCCACTCTCGAAGATCGCTTCGACGTCCTCGTGGAACTCTGCGAACTCAAACAGGTGAACCGTGTGACCGGCCAGCGCAAGGTCCGCCGCCGTCGTCCTGGCTCCGTGTCCGCCGCCAAGCACTGCTACGCGCCTCTGCTGCATGCTCCCGCCTCGCTTCCGAAGAGGAACGCTTTGAGACCTCGCCCTGTGAAACCGACGGTGCTCGCGCCGTCAACTGCTGCCCGCCTGGCAGGCCGACGGCCATGCCGCCTGCAAAGAATGCCCAATAGGGCCGGATTTCCGAGTTCGCGAGCTGTGTCTGACACCCTCTGTCGTAGAATAGACCCCTCGGCAGGCAGTTTCAAGCGGAGATGGCTCCTCGGAGCTGGAGGAACCCACAGGAACCCTTGACGGGGAGGGTTTACTCCAGCGCTGACGAAGAAGCCGGAAAGCCCCCCTATCTCACGGAGTCCCCCGCCTCCGGCGGCAGCCGGGTGCGCGATTCGGCCGGAGGAACGCCGAGGAAAGTGTTGACATGCGCCGGCATCAGGCGTAAACTTCAAGCTCAACAGGACAAATCCCGTTGGTGCGGGGCCTTATGGGAGATCCCGGCTGAATTGTTCAACGTCAAATCGGTGAGCTTCCGGCTGCATGTCCCCACGTTCTTGAACCATTTGAGTCCGCGTGCGATAATGAAGGTGCGGGCCTGTCAGGGGGGTACGGATCACGGCACGCGTGGGCAATGGTGGCGTATTGGACCGCTCGCTGATATGACCACAGAAAGCCCCTGGCAACGAGTCTCAATCCCGGTTCTCGCGGAAGTGGCGGGAGCACTCAATCCGGCCACGATGGGACGTGCAGCATGTCCAAAAGCTCACAGGCAGAGCTGATAAGAAGGTATCTTTCTTGGGACAAAGTGGCCGCGAGGCTTGCTAAGTATCACAATATCCGGGCCTGCTATGATATGGATGAAATGAAGGACTGGACCGACCGAGCCCCCTACTATTGCCACTACCTGGCTTGGCGTATGGGGACTTGGCCTCGGGAATACGTATTCCAGCTCCTCGATGGCCTGATCGGCGAGTGCCAAGAGCTCGCGGGCTGGGCAAAGAGCGTTCGCCTGACAGACGGAAGGTTCGACAGTTTCTGGTCGGACCTATGGGAGCTACAGGTCGCCGAAGCGCTGGTGCGGAGACAAGGCGTTGACGAGGTGTCGTGGCTTGCACAAGGTCCGGATATCAAGGTGAGGATCGCCGGGGAAGAGTGTTTTGTCGAGTGCTATGTGCCGAAGAAGTTCTTCCGCACGGAACAATACGTAGCGGAGTTACTCCGTGCCATCCATCCGTGGTTCAGAGTCGAACACGATTGGGGACGGCCGATTTATCTGCCTGAGGGCAGAACAGAAGGTGAGTTCCTTGACGAGCTGTTCGAGCAGTTTCTTGATCCCCAGTTCGTACGCAATCTCGAATGTGTGGCACGCGGTAGCAACCCGGTAGAAATCAGGTTGCCCCCGGGGACAGCGAATCTGACGATTGAGTTCGCCGACCCGTACGCCCTTGCGCCGGGGGATGCCACGAATGCTCACTCCACGTGTGAGCATATGGTGCTGGCTCTGCTTCGAGACGCGATCAGAAACAAGGCTGAAGAAAACCGATTGTCCGAGCATCATCCGAACGTTGTGTTCGTGAACATGCTCTTGGCTCGGGACTTCGTCTCTGGGATTACATACGCTCAAATGTTGGGAAAGCAGTTGCCCAGCCTGCCGGTCTCGGCCAATGGGCCGCCACCCATCGATGCAATTGGGGCTTTCTCCTGTGGGGTCGACAAGCGTTTGTGTGTTTCCTCAGGAGACTACTGGTATCTGAAAAAGGACGAACATCCCTTCGGGAGGTCTCAACAGCACTGAAATCCAAGGAGAAGTTGCGCTCGCGCTCACCGCTCTGCTAACTCCGCTGTTGGCGGCACGATAGTCTGGTCCGGACCGCACGTCGCTGGCTGAACTGGTGCCGAAGTACCTGGAAGCAGTCCCGTTGGACCCCTTCGACGGGCGGCCGATCCGGTATTCGGCGCAGAAAAAGATCCTGTACTCGGTCGGAGAGGATTTGAAGGATGCGGGGGGCTCGGAGGGAGAGGAAGTACGGAAGATGGAGGACCCCACGTTCCGGATCGAGTTCTAACGGCTCAATTGTCGCGACCTCGGCCCATCGCCGGCAGCAGTTATCACACAGCCGGCCCTCCCGGACTCGCCCTGATCTGGCACGGCGGAACGGATGACGGACGATGCCGCTCCTGCCGGGATTGCTCAACACCCGGGGCCTGAATCCCCGATAAGGAGGGCGAAAATGTTTGCAATTCGCCACCGGATTGCGCTATAATCGCCGCAACTGGCGCAGTTGAGGTGGTCCCGCAACCCTTTAGAGGAGAGGTGGGCAGATGGCTAAAGCTAAGGCCATGACAAAGACTCTGATTGTTGGGCATCTGGCCGAGAAGACGGACCTGACGAAGAAGCAGGTTCGTGAGTTCCTGGATGAGCTGGCCGCGCTGGCTTACAAACAGGCAAAGAACGGCTTCACACTGCCCGGGCTGGGCAAGCTCGTCATCGTCAAGAGCAAGGCTCGTAAGGGCCGCAATCCGTCCACAGGCGAACCCATTCGGATTCCTGCCAGGCGAAGGCTGAAGTTCAGGATTGCGAAAGCTGCCAAGGATGCCGTCCTGGCCAAGAAGTGAGACTGAAGCACAGGCCGTTGGCATGTGCAGCTCAGCGCGTCTGCTTTGAGAGCACCTGATTCCCACGCGGGGGAATACGATGGGGCATCAGCGGCTTGGGGTCTGCCCGCCTGTTGGCCGCGCAGTTCGCGAACGTCGAAGGGGTGGCGGAGGTGATCGGGTTTGAACCTAACGAAGGGCGAGCTGAAATGGCCCGTGAGTTTGGTGCCCAGTGCGTTCTCGATCCTCGCTCCAACCCGGCAAAGGAACTCGGCCGAGGGTTCGTCGCCATATCGCTCGACTGCGTCGGTGCGAAGGACTCGGCGGAGTACCTACTGTGAAAACCTTACGTACCGGCACGACGGGGCGAGTTAAAGAAACACTCTCAAGCACGGCGCAGAACCGAAGATTCCAAGCATCGGGAGGCTTCGAAGGCTTGCTTCATCCGAGAGAAGGGTGGCCTTGTGGCCA
>JAUWZH010000077.1 GCA_030615435.1 Candidatus Brocadiaceae bacterium
ATCCCCCTCAGCGGCTTACGCGGGCGTTCCTGCCTGCGGCGCTCTCGCTGCAGGCGCCCCTTCTCGTCCTTGATCCACGCGATGATCGGGCCGCAGTCGTCGGCGCTGACGCTTGCTTCCTTGCTGAGGCCGAAGCGCTTGTTTATGTAAGCCGGCACGACCGCCTCTGGCACGTGAAGGAGTGCCTGCGCCAGCATTTCTTCCTCTGATATGGCGGTGGTGCGGGCGAGCTCGTCGTACTGGTAGTCCACCCACTTGGCGACCTCGACCAAACGGGTCTTTTTCACCGTGATCTCGGTCCTCTCCGCCACGTCCTGCGCAAGGTAACATTGGAGCCAGTACGCCATTCCCTCCAGGCCCGATTTGTCCGTGATGCTGATGGACGGCGGCTTGCCCAGAAGACGCGTGGTGTCGAATATCTGGTAGATACGCTCGTCCATGGCCAGCCCGCCGCCGTGGATGCCGGCGCGCGTGCGATTGGAGTCGTCGCCGACGAGGGGATAGTTCTTGGGGATGCGCACGCCCATGTTGCGGAAGTAGTCGGCCGTCTCGGTTATGGCCGCGGTGTTGGTGCCGTTGGCGCCTTTGAGGGCGCGATACATGATGATGGCGCCCTCGATCGGAGGGTTGCCAGTGCGCTCTCCGAAGCCCATCAGGGTGCCGTTCAGGATGTCACACCCGTAGAGCCAGCCCGCCACGGCGTTGGCGATCACCAGGTGGAAGTCGTTGTGCCCGTGCCACTCCATCCGCTCTGAAGGGATGCCGGCCTGCCTCACCTTGTAGATGAGCTTAGGAACGCTGCGCGGCAGTTCCACGCCGGGGTATGGCAGGCCGAACCCCATCGTGTCGCACAGCCGCACCTTCGGCTTGAGCTCTGCGGGGAGCTCCTGGGCGAAGCGGGCGATCATCTCACAGAACGGCAGCACGAAACCGTCCATGTTCGCCCGCGTGATGTCCTCCAGGTGGAAGCGCACCCGAATGTCCCGCTCGGCCGCCTGCTTCGCCATGCTCAGGTACTCCTCGGCGGCGCTCTTCCAGTTCTTGCGCAGTTTGAGGAACACGTGGTAGTCCGAGCACGAAGACAGCAGTCCCGTCTCCCGGATGCCGAGGTGCTGCATGAGCTTGAGATAGAGGGCGTCCTCGCTCACGCCTCTGATCCATCCGGTCGGCTCGGGAAGGGCAGGGTTGCTCGCATACTCTTCCAGGCATGCCTCCACGGCCCGAATATCGCTGTCGGAGTAAAGGAAGAACTCGCTGTAACGTATGACCCGATTCGGCCCGGAGAGCTTTCCGAGCAGCCTGTAGAGATCCACGATCTGCTTCTTGGTGTAAGGGGGACGTGCTTGCTGGCCGTCGCGGAACGTCGTGTCGCTGATCAGGAGGTCCGCCTCTTTGCGCTTCTCGAAGTCGAACTCGACCAGCTTGCCGTCAATCTCCTCGTACCCCTTGCCGGTGAAAGAGACCTGAGGGACTTTGACATACGGGAACATGTCTTCAAGCAGATGCGGTTCCCCCTCGCCTATGTCCGCCACCTCGGAAACATCCACAGGGACCTCACGCGTCGGCTTGAGCTTCAATATCTTGGTCTTGAGCTCTCTTTCCATGTCCCCTCCAAACGCTGTGCTGTAATAGAGAGTCCCGACAGAGACCAAGCAGTATAGCAGAAAAGGTCAGAAACTTCCAAGGGAGCCCAGCAGGGACCCGTTTGACGCGTCCCCTCGTTTCGCAGCACCTGTCTTGCTGACAAACCCCGACGGGGGCGTGCCCTGGCTACCCGCGTGGGAATACTCCTGATACGAGTACCTCGGCTGCGGACAGTACTCTACCGGGGCGGCTTTGACTTTTGCCGCGCGGGCGACTATGCTGACCATCCGTTGCGCTTCCCGCGCCATTCTCGTTGCCCCATTCGCTCTTGCGGCGCGTTGCCCCTCTGCAACAAAGGAAATCACAATGTATAAGGTCGCAGTTATCCCGGGTGACGGAACCGGGCCAGAGGTCGTGGAGGAAGGGCTGAAGGTGTTGGGAGCCGTCTCTGAGCTCGAAGGGCTTTCCTGCGAGACGGTCCGCTACGATTTCGGGGGGGAGCGCTACCTGCGCACCGGTGAAGTATTGCCCGACGGGGCCGTAGACGAGCTGCGCACCTTTGATGCCATCTATCTGGGGGCGGTGGGGCACCCCGAAGTGGCCCCCGGCATCCTGGAGAAGGGCCTGCTGTTGCGGCTCAGGTTCGAGCTGGAACAGTACATCAACCTGCGTCCCGTGAGGCTCTACCCCGGCGTGGATTGCCCGCTGAAGGACAAGGGTCCCGGGGACATTGACTTCGTCGTCGTGCGGGAGAACAACGAAGGCCTCTACACGGGCTCGGGCGGCTTCACTTACAAAGGGACGGCCAACGAGGTAGCGATCCAGGAGATGGTCAACACCCGCCGGGGGGTGGAGCGGTGTCTGCGCTACGCGTTCCAGTACTGCCGCCGGCGCAACCGGAAGAAGAAACTGACCCTCTGTGCGAAGACGAATGTCCTGACCTACGCCCACGATCTGTGGTGGCGGGCCTTCAACGAGGTGGGCGAAGAATACCCGGACATCACGCGCGACTACGCGCACGTGGACGCTACCTGCATGTGGATGGTCAAGAACCCGGAGTGGTTCGACGTGATAGTGACGTGCAACATGTTCGGCGACATCATCACCGACCTCGGAGCGATAATCCAGGGGGGAATGGGCATCGCTGCCGGCGCAAACATAAACCCCGAGGGGGTCTCCATGTTTGAACCGATCGGGGGCAGCGCTCCCAAGTACGCCGGTCAGGGCAAAATCAACCCTCTGGCGGCTATCTGCGCCGTCTCGATGATGCTGGAGAACCTCGGCGAACACCAGGCCGCCGAAAGGGTGGAGAAAGCCGTCATGTGGGTGACGGCCAACAAGTTGGAAAGCCTTTCCGCCGGCAGGATGGGCTACTCGACCCAGGAAGTGGGAGACCTCGTCGTTGAGGCCCTGGAGCCTCTCCCCGATGTGTGATGCACTACGGCGAATGAGGTCCGGGAGGGACCCGGAGGTCTGACTCCGTATTTCACGCTGCCCCTGTCGTCCCGTTGCAGTCAAACACTGGCACTGGCGCTGCGACCCGGTGTTGGGATCTCTCCCGTTCAGTCAATGAGCTCGTTTTTCACCGCGTAGCGCGTCAATGCCGCATTTGTCTTCATGCCCATCTTGCGCAGAAGCCGGGTGCGATAGGTGCTGATGGTTTTCACGCTGAGCGACAATTGTGCTCCGATCTGCGACACAGTCTTTCCCGAGGCAATCATGCACATTACCTCGTACTCCCGGTCGGAAAGCCTTTCGTGTGGCTGTTTCTCGGAGTCGGTCTCCAGGTCGACGGCCAGTTTCTCAGCCAGTGCTTGGCTCACGTACTTGCCGCCATCGAAGGCCTTCTTCGCAGCCTTTACCAACTCCTCGCCAGCACTTTCCTTGTTCACGTAGCCGGAGGCTCCCGCCTTCAATACCCGTTTGGCAAACTCGTCTTCCGGATGCACGGTGAGAATCAATATAGGAAGACGGGGATGCGCAGACTTCAGTTCCTTGAGGACCTCCAGTCCACTCTTGCCCGGCAGCGTTATGTCAAGAATGAGAAGGTCCCAGTGCGTCTTCCAGACCTGCTGGAAGACCTCGTCAGCGTTCCGCGCTTCGCCGAAGTGTGCTGACGGGAACTCCTCCACCAGAATCGCCTTCACCCCGTACCGAACTACGGCGTGGTCGTCCGCGATGAGAATTCTGAGCATTGTCTCACCTTTGAGATCAGACTTCTATGCAAAGCAATACACGTCAGCTTGCCAGAGGGGGCGACAGAAACCTCCTCGAGTTCTTGCACGCCAACATATCGAAAGGACCCTATTATATTATGGGAGCGTGTTCTTTCCATCGGTTCCGGGGAGAGGTGGCCCCTGCGCGCATAGTCTCCTCTTTCTACAACGGCCGCCCTGGGCCGCTGGGGAAAAAGGCTGCCGGAAACCTCCCACACTGCTCACGCGCGCTCCGTCGCTGCGAAGCGCCCTGAAGGCGTCTGTCCGTGAACCCCTTTGCTCGGCAGCAACGCGCCCGGTCTTATACCACTTGTGGGTTCAGTGTGGTATCGGCGAAGGCTGATTCTCTTGTAGGACATATTCTCTTTTTCGTGACAGCCTTTGTCCTACAGCAAGGGAGGCAAGCAACGAAACGGTCCACGGTATCGGCCGTAACCCTCTGTGTTGCAAGGAGATACGGCCCAAACAGCCGCGCGCGAGGAAAGTCCTTCCCACGAGAACGCCCCGCAGTCCGGCATAAATGCCGCCCCAACGGCACTTGAAGAACTTGTTTCATCCCTTACCCTATCTCTTAGGTGAAGAATGCTCAAGCACGCCAGCAGGGTGTAATGCGCCATGGCAGGAAAGGGAAGAAGATATGGCGGATGACACGAACAAGCTGACTGCAGACTACCTGGAGTCTTCGAGAGGGATGCAGAGGCGGGTCAGGAATATTTTCCTCGGCTCGGTCGCCCTCTCTGTCGGATTGCTCGCCATTTATGCCTTCTTGCCTCATGGTGAAGGCCCCCTCTCGAGGATTGTGCGTGTAGCATTCCCTCCGCTTTTGCTATGGTCTTTCACCATCGCGGGTTATGCGTTTCACTTGTTGTCGAGCCTGACGAATCAAGCGAGGCGGTTTGTTGAACAGTACGCCGTTGCGGACTCGGCCACGGGCGTCAAATCGCTGAGTTACATGAGGAGCCTGCTTCAGAAGGAATACGAAACGGCAAGTCAGACGGGACGTTCCAGCTCGGTGCTCTACGTGGACCTGGAGAACCTCGACCGGGTAAACAGCGATTTTGGCCACGCCGTGGGGGACGTCGTGTTGAGGAACCTGGCCGGGCGCATCGAGGCCGCCGTGTCAGAGCAAGGCGTGGTGGGGCGAGTGGCAGGCGACGAGTTCTTGGTCGTTCTGCCCGGCACATCCTCGAAAAAAGCAAAATCGGTCGCAGAGGCCATCGAGCGCAGTGTGGAACAATACAGGCTCGACCTCGGCAAGAACCGGCACGTGGATTTCGTTCGGTGCCGTATAGGGATCGTAGGCTGCCAGGCGGATGGCGAGTTCGCCGACGAAATCATAGGACTGGCCCAGAAGGCCAGTCACAAGCCCGGCAGGATGTCACAACTCGACCGCTGAAAGCTTCGGTGAAGGGAGCGACGCCGCAGCGGTGCAACGGGGATTTCCCGGGGGGACCGGGTTCCCTTACGCGATGCCTAGGGCCCGGTTGATTTCCGCCTGGTACTGTTCGATTTCCAGGTTCTCGACCGCCTCGATGAAGACCTTCCGGCCCAACCTGTCGGATTCGAAGATGGCAAGGCCGATGGCTTCGGCCTTGTAGCCCTCCATGCCGTCATCGTATGCGTACTCTTGCTTCACGTCCCATTCTCGATGTTCCCCAGGCTCTGTTCGATGTACTCCGCCAAGCGTTTGGCCAAAAAGACCCGCGCATCCACGATGGATTCGTACGTGGCGCCGCCGATGTGTGAGGTGATCAACAGGTTGTCGTGCTTCTGCGCGTATTGCACCAGCGGGTGCCGGCCGACGTTCTCCATCCATTCGCCGTCAATGACGTCCAGGCCCGCGGCTGCAACCTTGCCGGATTCCAGATTCTCCAGGAACGCTTCCTCGTCGATCAGCGCACCGCGACTGGTGTTGATGAGCACGACCCCGTCCTTCATCCCGTCGAACGCCGCGCGAGAGATCAGACCGCGTGTCTCGTCGTTCAAGTGCACGTGGATCGAGATGACGTCGCTCTCGCGGAGCAGCGTGTCGAAATCCACGCGCTCGACACCCTCGATGGCGAAGCTCTTGGGGTCACAGCCGAGCACCCGCATCCGAAACGCCTTGCCGTATTCGACGACCATCTTGCCGAGGCGCCCCACGCCCAGCACGCCGAGTGTCTTGCCGGACAGCTGCCGGCCGAGCGATTCGAAGTTCTCCCCGAAGAAGGCTTCCCGGGGCCACAGGCCCCGGCGGACTGTCTCCACGGACGTTGGGATCCTCCGCGTACAGGCAATCAGAAGTCCCCAGGCGCATTCCGCAGTGGCCGTGAACGTATCGAGCAGATCGTATTCGCAGGTCAAAGCCAGAAGGGTGATCCCGCGCTCCTTCAGGAGCTTCACGTCGATGTGGTCCGTACCCGTGCTGGGAGCCGCCACGACCTTCAGGCGTTTGGCGCGGTCAATGAACTCGCGGTCGATCCGGATGCATACGTGACCGTAGTAGGCGTCGTACTCGCCGATCCGCTCCAAGATAAGCTCCCGATCTATCGGCAGTTGGTCAACCTCCGCCACCTTCCTGAGCGGCACCAGAGCGTCCGGCGCGAGGGTCAGGTTCACCGTACAGAGGACTCTAGGTCTGGTCCGGTACATGGCAAGGGCGTCCTTATCGCTAGTTATCAGGCAGATTGAACTCGAACTTGGAGGGGTCCTCGTATGCGGTCAAGTCATCCGGGAGCGGGGTTGTAGCCAGGACGTCTTCCTGCCGTCCGACTTTGCGACACTCAGCCTCGACCCAGACGAACATCTTCCGCTCCAGCTGTGCGGCGACCGTGTGGTGTTCCCAGTTGGGCGTGCACACCTCTGCGGCGTCGAACTCGGTGCCCCCCTCAAGCAGGGACTCGACGCTCTCGAACACATCGGGCTTTGCTCCCTGGAAGCTGGCTATCCTCTCAGCCATCTCGCCGCAACCGATCAGTGCCAGTCTCACCTTCTGTGCCATCCGATCCTCCCCGGTTCCTATGAGCCTACAAGAATCCCTCGTAGAGAGCAAGCCTTCTCCGGACCTGCCTCCGGCGCCGTCAGGACTGCATTTGATAGCCATCAAAGACAGGCCGAGGGATTCACCGCCCCATCCCGTTTCCCCGTGGAGCTCCTGCAAAGCAAACGTCACACATTATAGCAGATGGGGCGAGGCGATCCCACGAGGCCGGTGCGCGTGGATCGGTGCGACGATGTGCGAAGGCCGCGTTTAGAGCACCCGCTCCGCATGCAGGCCGGCCCTGCGCAAGGGGCCCACCTTGGTTTTCACTTCTTTGCCGTGCTTGTAGGATGAATGCTTCGGAGGCGAAGGGCAAACGTCCGACAGAAGAATCAGAACCCGACCGATACAGTTGTAATGTCGAAAGTAGTATAAGAAAGCCACTCGTCATAGTGGGAAGGCTTGCGGAGCGGGCCGGAGGTGCCCGGACGTCTCACGGTAGTCGTGCATCCTACCTGCGGGGGGCGGCACGGGCGTCCAGTCCGGCAGAAGCGCGAGCGCGCCAGGGGCGTACAGGCGTTCTCCACAAGCGCAGTGCCTGCGGCGCTTCCATGTCCGTAGAGAGCGGAAGTTTCGCCAGGGGGGACCAACAACTGCCCCGGGCAAGGAAGGTTTCGGATCACAGGAGGAGATGGGTGCCAACCTGACCCGGAAAGGAGGCGAAGGCAGTGAGCACGACTGACATGTCTCTTCCGCAGGTTCTCATCGCCGATAACGAGGAGGCTGTGCGAGGGAGCCTTTCGGCCCTGATGGAAAAGGAGGGGCTCGAACCTCTGCAGGCCCGAGATGGCGAGGCCGCATTGAGGATCATGCGCCAGGATACGGTTGACGTTGCCCTGCTCGACATCAAGATGCCGCGGATGAACGGCATGGAGGTTCTCGCGGAGGCGCAGAGAATGCATATCCTCACGCCGGTCATCCTGATCGCGGCATCCGGATGCATAGAGAGCGCCGTTGAGGCCATGAAGGCCGGGGCGTGGAACTACGTGGGCAGGCCTTTCGACAACGAGAAACTCTGCAGCACCATTCGAAACGCTCTCAAGGGGCGCACTGCCTTGCGTGAGCCTGCGGCCGTCCCGCCCCAGGCATCTCAGGACTCCTTGCTGGAGCAAATGGGCGCGAGCAAGCCGATGTCAACCATGATTGCCGACATAAGGCTCGTAGCTCCAACGGACTTCACGGTGCTCATCACGGGCGAAACCGGCGCCGGAAAAGAAGTGGTAGCGCGGGCGATCCACCAACTCAGTCCTCGATCGAAAGGCCCTTTCGTGCCGGTGGACTGCGGCTCCATTCCGGAGACGCTCATTGAGTCTGAGCTGTTCGGGCATGAGAAGGGATCGTACACCGGGGCACACAAATCCTGCCCCGGCAAGTTCGAAACCGCCTCCGGCGGGACCCTGTTGCTCGATGAGATCTCGAACCTGCCCCTTTCGGTCCAGCCGAACCTGCTGCGGGCACTGCAGGAGAAGAAGGTCTGGCGGGTCGGCGGCAGGCAGCCCATCGAGGTGGACATTCGCGTGCTTGCATCAACCAACCAGGACCTCTCTTCCGGGATGCGGGCCGGGCGTTTCCGCAAGGACCTCTACTATCGGCTGAACGAGTTCAGCATAAGGGTTCCGCCCCTGCGCGAGCGTCCCGAAGACATCATTTTCTACGCGAAGCGCTTTCTCCATCTCACGAAGCACGAACTCAAGAAAGATGTGCGGGGCTTCTCCGATCTGGCCCTGCAACTGCTCCTGGCCTATGATTGGCCCGGCCACGTAAGAGAGCTGCGCAACATTGTCCGCCGCGCAGTGCTGCGCTGCGATACGCTGATCAGGCCTGATCACCTGAGCATTTTCCCCTCCACTCAGATGAGCGCTTCCTTGCAGCCGGATGACAACGAGAAGGTTGAGAGCAATCTTCCTTTGAAAGAAATCGTCCGAAGCACCGTAATGCGGGTGGAGCGAAACATCATTGCCAGGGTGCTGAAACAGACGCGCGGAAACAAGGCAGAAGCAGCCCGAATCCTTCAGGTTGACTACAAGACGATCTACAACAAGATGAAGCGCTACGGCCTTTCCAGTTCACCTGGAACGTGAAAGAAACCGCGCAGGTCAGAGAGATCGGCACCCCAAAGCCAAGCTGCAAGGAGTCTGCGGCTTCAGCGTGAGCGTCAGGATCCGATCGAGCACAAAGGATAAAAGGACGCGGCAGGGCTCCGCGTCAGGCTTTCCTCAGGGGGAAGGTTCGAGCTCCCCCTTTCATCGGGCGAGGTGTTCTGCGCTGAGCCCTGCTGCCTTGTGGAGGGCCTCCTGAAGGCCGGGCTTACTGAACTTCAGCCGCACGAGGGAACCGTCGAGCGTCCCTTCGAGCGCTTCGATGCCGAGCTCAGGAGCGAGGTTTCCAAGGACCGCCAGGAGCTGGTCCAGCAGTGCCGCTGCGAACTCCTCATCGTCGCACTCCACCAGCAGTTGCAACTCCATGGTATCTGGACCCACGATGTGCCCCGTCCCGCCCACAGCGTGGACACGCGGGGAGGTGATGCCTGTCTCGACGAGCATCGCCACTTCTTTTCCCGCGTCGCCCCCCTCGCCAACGAGCTCGGCCCGCTGCAAGGCCTCCAGGAAAGCCTTCACCTCCCCGTGGCTGTTGAGGGAGGCGAAAAGCAGTCGGGAGCTGCGATCGAGGCGTTCGAACATCCGCTTCAGCGCTTCCGGCCCCTCATAGGGCAGGACGGTCTTCTTGCCCTCTTCGGCTTGCTTCATGAGGAGCTCTTGCTCGCCGATGCGGTCAATCCAGGTCTCGATCGTTTCGGTGTCACCGGCGAACATGAAGTTGTTGTTCAGGGCCGCCAGGCAGGCACCGCCCTGCGAAATCCCGATGTCAACCTCTTTGTAGTGCTCGACACGGCCGCCTTCCTGCGGGAGGCTTCCGATGATCAGTTTCAAAACAAAGCGTCCCAGGCCGCTGAAGCCCTTGATGGACAGGATGGCGCCGAACGCGAACTTCCTCGCTGCCGCTTGCGCTCTCGGTTCGATGTGGCGCGCCGTGACGACCAGATTGAGGGGCAATACCTGCGCCAGGTCGTCCGCGACCCGATCGGCCCGGCCCATGAGTCGTTTCTTCTGCTTCTCGGTCAACTCGAGCTCGGCAGGCGGGTTCTTGACGAACTCCTGAAGCATCCGCACCAGGTCTTCGTCGTCCGGGCTGACCTGAATGATCATGAAGGCGTCCGCGCTGGGGCTCAGGAAAGTCTCAGGAGGGACCAGGGGCCGGGACCTCAACAAGAAATACAGACCGACCGCGACCGCAATGACACTGAGCAGCACCAGGCCGCCGCAGCCACCGCAGCATCCCCACAACCACTTCTTCCTTGTCTGCTCTTCCGCTGAATCGCTGCGGAATGCCATGATCCTCCCTCGAAACCTGTGCTTTTTCCTCAGAAGCTACACGCGCAGCTCCGCCTCGCCTCCTCCGGTTTCACAGAATCGTGCAAGCACCGGCGCGACGTGTTCGCGGAGGTATTCTTCGACCTGCTGGGGGGCACGG
>JAUWZH010000324.1 GCA_030615435.1 Candidatus Brocadiaceae bacterium
CACAAAATCAATCACTGCATGGGTGGGCGCAACCTGCATGCCGGCTGTGTTGGCGAGGTGGACGAGCAGCCTCCTGCCCTTTCGCCGCAATGACAGGTCCACGCACGGCGGAGCGTTCATCTCAACCAGCGGCTCGGGGAAGAGCCTGTTGACCATCACCTCCGTTATGTCCGCTCCCAGAGCGGTGTCCTGCTCATTGGCATGGAGGTCAAAGTGCAGGCCGAAAAATGAATCCTCACGCCTCTTTTGCTGCTTCGCCATCTCACACCTCCGGCAGAATACACGGGGCAAGAAGAACCGCCGACGGCCTTTCGACTGCGGGGGCAGCAAGATCGTTTGCGACCGGGGAGGTCGCGAAGAGAAGGTTTCAGCTCTCCGTCCGGAACAATTCCTTCAGGCGCTCGGTTGCCCCGTGGATTTGCTCCTCGGTCAGGTGGGGGTCCTCGACCCGGAAGGGTTCATCGTCGGGGGAGCGCCGGAACAAGAGCACCTCCCGTCCTTCCTCCTCCCGGACGCCGTCGAACCTGAGCGCTTTCCGGCGGGCGAGATAGAGGGCAAGCACGAAGCGCATCTCTTCCCTGTCCGGCCTGTCGGAGGACTGGATCTTGTTGAAGAAATCGAAAACGACGTCGGTCGCCACTCGGGGGGCTCGGCCGTCGCTGCGCCGGCGGGTCTTCCAGAAGGAGAAAAAGGGTCTCGTCTTTGCTTGTCGCCAGCAGGAGGAGCAGAAGTCTTCGCGAACGAATCCCTGTTCCCTCTCGCTAAGCGCCGAGAAGTAGAGCTGACCTTCCCCGAATCCCGCACCGCATTCGGAGCATCGCGCCCCGCCCTTCGCGACTGTCCAGCTCTCCGGCATGATCCTCCGGCTCACTGCGAGAGATAATCCTGCACCGCACGCGCCACCTCTTCCCGGCGGCGGACGGTTTTCCGGGTGAGCTCCTCCGCCTCGGGCCGCACCTCCTCGGCAACGCGCCGGTCCTTGATGTATTTCAGGTTGACCTCCACGTTCAACCGGGCGGCGGCACAGGCGGCCTCGGCGAGGATGGCGCTGACTCCAACGTCGGTCAGCAGGTTGGGGTTGGCGATACGGACCAGCCGCGCCGCAGTCTCGGCCACGCTTCCACAGGCTCGCATGACATTCAGCGGGACCTCCAGGGCCTGGTGGAGGGCCTTCTGGACGGCCCCGGCGCGAGCGGCCTTTTCCTGCTCCGAGCCTTTCGACATGCCGTAGGCCCGGCTGAGCGCTCCGTAAGCCTCCACGTCGGCATCCAGGAGGGCGAGCAGCTTCTCGCGGTTGGAGTGCAGCTCACGCAGACAGGCTGTGACCTCCTGCTCAACGTCCCGGAACTTCTTCTTGCCCACCGTGAAGTTCGAGGCCATCTCGCCCATCGAAGCCGCCAGCGCCCCCGCCAGAGCGCTCACGCTCCCCCCGCCGGGGGCCGGTTTGTCCGAGGCGGCATCGGTGAGGTAGTCCCTCAGATTCGCGCTCGCATATCCCATCTTTCTACTCCACCACTCTCACAGCAGCGCCGACCGTGAGGAAATCGTAGAGTTGCTCGGCGTCTTCGTTCAACATGCGAATGCACCCGTTGGAGCACATCGTGCCGATTGAGTCCCTCTCATCTGTGCCGTGGATGCCGAGTCCGGCGGCGCCGGGCTGGTTTTGCAGGCCGATCCACCTCTCGCCGAGCAGATGGCCCGGCTCGCCGTACTTGATGATGCCCCCTGCGGGCGGGTACCAGTCGGGCCGGATCAGCATCTGGTCCACGACGAAAGTCCCCGTGGGGGTGCTGTCGTCCTTGCCAAGCCCTACTCCGTACTGCTTGACGAAGTGGCCGTTTACGAACAGGGCGAGCCGGAAATCGCTCTTGTCCACGAGTATTTCCCGGCGTCCGGTCAGGATCTTGAGCTGCTGATTCTCGCGGATCAGTTCGGGCCGCGCGATGCCGTTCAGCCGGGCGATCATGCGCCAGTTGACTCCGTACTGCCGGGCGATCCTGACAAGGACCTCTCCACGTCTCACCACGTGAAGCTCCGCCCCCTCCACGCACCGGGGATTGAACACGAGGTCGTCGTTGATGCGATTCAGAAGCTCCAGTGCGGCCACGCGGAGGCGCGGGCCACCTTCGAGGTAGATTCCCGTGAGCACCTCGCGCGCCTCGATCCGTTTGCCCTCTTCCATCAGCGCCCTGGCGCGCCCGAACATTGAGGCATCCACGGGCTGCTGCGCCTGAGGCTGCTTGGGATCCGCCGGCGCCACGACTTCCGAGCCTGTATGCGTGGGGGCGGTCGAGGCCGCCCCGAGATGTTCCAAGTGGCCGGCAGTGGCAGAGCTCGGCCCTGCTTCGCCCGCCTGCCGAGGACGATACGTCCCGGACTCAAGCCCGGCCGGGGCCTCAAGGCTCAGGGGAGCGGGCTGCCGGGAACCGGTCATCTCGGTGGAAGCGCTGCTGCCCTCCCCGCGGGATTGGCCACCCGGCTTCCGGATTCGTGAAATGACCAGTCCGACCATGGCGGCGGCGACAATGAGTATCATGAGTTTCTTCATCGTTGCACCCTCTGTCAGATTGAAATGAAGACTCCTTGCAAAAGGGTATCAAAGGCGGCACTCAACAATCAAGGCGTGCGGCGGGAGGACGAACCGGATTGGGGCGAGCCGATGCAGGCAAGCGCGGCGCAGAACGCCGGTTGTGGCCGGGAAAACCCCCCCGGTTTAAAA
>JAUWZH010000063.1 GCA_030615435.1 Candidatus Brocadiaceae bacterium
ATCGGGATGCCGGCGTACCGACAGGCCGTCGCCGAGTGGACCGAGCGCCGGTTCGGCGTGAGGCTCGACCCCGGGACGGAGATCACCTCGACCATCGGAGCGAAGGAAGCGGTGTTCAACTTCGCCGAGGCCTTCGTGGACCCCGGGGACGTGGTCATCGTGCCCACGCCCGGGTATCCGCCTTACAGCCGCGGCACCCTGTTCGCCGAAGGGAAGGCATACTACGTGCCCCTGCTGCCGGAGAACGACTTCCTGATTGACCTGGACGCCATCCCGGAGGACGTCGCGCAGGCGGCGAGGATCATGTGGATCAATTACCCGAACAGCCCCAGCGGCGCGCTCGCCCCGAGGGAGTTCCTCGAAGGCGTGGCGGAATTCAGCCGGAAGCACGAAATCATCATCGCGAGCGACGAGGCGTACAGTGAGATCTATTATACCGAGGAGGCCCCCTTGAGCATCCTTCAGGTGGCCAGGGAGGGGGTCGTCGTCTTCCAGAGCCTCTCGAAGCGCAGCGCAATGACGGGATACCGGGTCGGCTGGGTGGCCGGCGACGAACGGATAGTGCAAACGTTCAAGAAGGTCAAGACCAACATTGACAGCGGCACGCAGAACTTCGTGCAGGAAGGCGCCATTGCGGCCTTGAGCGACGAGGAACACGTTCGCCGCAGCCGCGCCGAATACGCGCGCAAACGCGACATACTGGCCGACGCGCTGGTCGCGAGCGGACTGAAAGACTGCCGCCCGGCCGCAACCATCTACCTGTGGCAGGAAGTGCCGGAGGGATACCCGAGCGTTGATTTCGCCACGCGTCTTCTGGAGCCGGAGATCGCAGTGGTAACAACGCCCGGGGCGTGGATCAGCGACCAGACCGAGTGCGGCCTGAACCCCGGCGAGCACTTCGTCCGCTTCGCGCTGGTTCCCAGCGTGGAAGACACCTTGAAGGCCGCCGAACGAATCCGCCGGGCGAAGTGGTGATACCGAGCTGGGCCGCAGGGGCGCGCGAGCGGCCGCCCCGCGCCAGACCGATCAGAAAGACCTCGAGGATACCATGCCTCAATCCGACCATCGAAAGACGGTATTCAGCGGCATCCAGCCCAGCGGCCTCGTGCACATCGGCAATTACCTGGGGGCGATCCGGAACTGGGCCACCATGCTCGACGATTACGACTGCATCTTCTGCGTGGTGGACCTGCACGCCATGACCGTGCCATACGAGCCGGGGGAGATGATGCAGCGAATCCGGGACGCCCTGCTGGTGAACATGGCCGCGGGGCTCGACCCGGAACGCTGCACCCTGTTCGTGCAGAGTCACGTGCCGGAGCACGCCGAGCTTGCCTGGATCCTCGGCACGTGCGCCCCGTTCGGCGAATTGGCCCGCATGACACAGTTCAAGGAAAAGAGCGAGCAGCACAGGGACCAGGTCAATTGCGGCCTGTTCAGCTACCCCGTATTGATGGCCGCGGACATTCTCCTTTACAAGGCCGAGGTGGTGCCGGTCGGCGAGGACCAGTCGCAGCACCTGGAGTTCGCCCGCGAGGTGTGCCGTGCCTTCAACAGCCGCTTCGGCGAGACGTTCCCTGAGCCTCAGCCGTATCACGGCCCCGTGATGCGGCTGTTGGGCCTGGAAGGCAAGGCGAAGATGAGCAAGAGCCTGAACAACTACATCGCCCTGCTGGCGGAGCCAGAGGAGATCAGCTCGTTGCTTCAGACGGCCGCCACCGACCCGGCACGCGTAAGGCGCAACGATCCCGGAACCCCTCAGCTCTGCAACATCCACACCATGCACCTCGGTTTCTCTTCGGCCGAGGACCTGAGCTGGTGTGAAGAGGGCTGCCGCACGGCCGGCATCGGCTGTCTGGAATGCAAGGAGCGCCTGGCCCAGAACATGATCCGCGAACTCACGCCCGTCCGGGAGAAGTACCGCAGCTACGCGTCGAAGCCGGACTACGTGGAGGATGTGATGCGCCGCGGCGCCGCCGTGTGCAGGGAGCGGGCCGAACGAACCATGGAGGAGGTCCGACGCAAGGTGGGCATTCGATGAAGCGTGAGGGTGGCCGGAGGCCTTCCGCGCTTCAAACCACGCGACTACACATCCAGCTCAGCCCGGAACGTGAAGGGAAACGTGGCGAAGCCCAAGGCCCGAACGGGAAAGCCCCAGCCCATCTGCTGAGGGAAGGGTCATTCTCGTCGTTCGTCATTGGGCACTTTCGGCCCCGCTTGGGTACGCGTCCTCCTCAGCCGCCTCGGGCTCCTGTTCGCCGGAAGGTTCCTCTGCCTCTACGATCTCCTTGAGGGCCGCGCGCATTTCCTCTGAGAACATCAGCTTGCGCAGCTCGGGGTCGCTCAGGAGATCGCGAACCTTCTTGTCCGAGGCGATGCGCTTCAGGTCACGCCTGCCAAACGCGTCCATGAGGTCTTCATCATCCAGAATAGCCTTGATCACCGGGGCGTCCATCAGCTTCTGGAAGACCTCATTTTCGCCCACCTCCCCGACCTTCTCCGGGTGCTCTTTCACCTGCCGGACAAGCTTCAGGGAATCGGTGAGGAGCCACCGGTCCGCCGGGTTGATTGGCGTCACCAGTTTTCGGAGCTGAGACTCCCCCGCCCTCTTCGTCCACCACCCCTCGGAGTCCGGATACGCCTTGTAGAACGCATCGGCAGAGCACAAGATGCAGAAGCTGAGTCCCGCCCCGAAGAGCATCCCGACCAGCGCCCCGAGGTTGCGGTTCCAGGACACTACCATGCCCTGCCGCGTGCGGCCGATTCGCTTGTCCGCCAGGTGGGCCGCGAACGCGAGCGAGACAAAAACCAGCAGTCCCCCCACTGCGCGCCCGACAGGAAAAGCCAAACCGGAGGGCACCAGGTGCAACGAACGCACGACCCCGCCGAGGGGAGTCTGGAGGGCGGCACTGGCAAAATACGCCAGCACCAGCGCCCCTATCATCAGCCCCCCGTGCAATATCCCGCGAAGGAAGCCGAGGAGCGCGAAGACCAACACAATGACGATTACGAGGACATCGAGCATCGCCGCTTCCTCACAGCAACACCAGAGCGAGTCGCCTCCCCGCCGGACGTCCTGGCGGGCGCACCATCAGACAGTATACCCCGGAAACGCTCGGGAGGAAACGGCAAACCAGACGCGGAAGAGAGAGAGCCTCGTCGTGCGCCAGGTTGAAGCCTGCTCAAGAGCGCTTTCGCCTTTGCAGCTCTTTCTCGACGTCCTTGCGGCGCTGTTCCGCCTCCTTTTTCCTCCGCTTGTCGCTCAGCTGCCTGCGGCGCACCAGCGCCAGTTCGACCTTCACCCAACCTCTTTTGAAGTAAACCCTCAGCGGCACCAGGGTGTAGCCCCGCTGGGTACAGCGCACGCTGATCCGGTCCAGCTCCCCCCGGTGCAGCAGGAGTTTGCGGCGGCGCTGCGGGTCGGGCCTGTCAACGGTGGCTTGCTCGTAGGGCGGGATGTGCATGTCAAGGAGATAGAGCTCCTCGCCGACGGGCCGGGCGAAGCTTTCCTCGATGCTGCATCTGCCCTGGCGGAGGCTCTTGACCTCGGCGCCCTTCAGTTCCAGGCCGGCCTCGTAAGTGTCCTCTATCACGTACAGGTGGTGCGCCTTGCGGTTGGTTGCCACGATCTTGACGCCCTGTTCTTTCCCTGTCATAGGACGGCGTGCCCTCAGGCCCCGCGAACGCCGACACGGAGTCTCTCAGAGCAGTCTGAGCCATTCGCCAAGTAGGAACTGGAAACGCCCGATGACCAGGGACTCCCGGGCCATCACGGTGTAACCGAAGGATGCCCCGAATGAAACCATCAGGAAGATGATGCCGAGTCGTGAAACCGCCCCGACCGCGCCCTTGTGTTCGAAACTGAAGAAGAAATAGAACAGCACGGCGAGCACGCCGACCATGATGACCAACCTGTCAATGCTCGCGAAAGCCTGGGCCCAGAGCTCGGAGCTTTGAAGGTCGGGCGTGACGCGCAGGACGATGTAAAGAAGGGCGAGGGCCCCGCCGGCGATCTTGAGGCCGAGCGCCAGCCTCCCCCCCTTGGGAGCATAGTAGGCCATCAGGCAGAACAGCACCGCGGCGCCGCCCACGCACATCCAGCCCACCCAGTGCATCGGCGTCGGCACGATGGTGGCCCCGACGTGCTTGAGGATGTTGCTGTGAATCGCCGGCTGGATGGCAAAGCCCGACCAGAACCCGACCAGCATCGCCAGCGGATACCGGCTCAGCCAACCGTAGTTGCGCGAGATGCGCAGGACGATCAGTATGCCGAGTGCGATGGGCACGAGCCGCCAGAGCTCCGGGCGCTGCACGTCCACCGTGGGGTCGAACATCGGCGCCACCAGAATGTCGTAGACGTGCGGCTTGAAGAAGTTATACCACTCCACGTTGAGCGAAATGCCGAGCCCGACCCCGACGAAGAGGTTCTCCGCGATTCGGAAGAACGGATTGTCCTTGTAAAGAAAGCTGAACATCGCGATCGTCATCACCACCCCTGCGATGACGACGAAGGTTCCTGACCAGTCAGGCATTCCGCCGACGCGCAGGGGCATGGCTCCCACGGCGAACAGCACGGCATTGGCCCCCACGAAGAAGGCCAGACAGCCCAAAAAGACGAGAATATCCGTTTTCCGCGGTGTGTCCACGGCCTACCTTTTCTGATGCTTGCGCCACTTCGAGAGGAAGTAGAAGGCATTGCCCACGATGACGAACAGGATGATCATGGCGTGGATCAGGCTCTGGGCGAACATGCCGCTGGTGCCCATGGCGGGCCGCTGCATGAGTGCCTCATAGTCGGCAGCCCCGCGCAGGCCCGCCACGAGGCCGTTGATCTGCTCCGCATCGAGACGCACGTACATGTCGGGGCCCGAGACCGCCGTGCAGCCGACGGCCATCGTCACGTCGTACTTATCGCCCGCGTAGAGTATCCATCCTCCGGGTGTCTGGCCGGCAGCCAGGTCAATGAGATAATCCACATCCTTCAGCGACCTGACCTCCTGAAAGATGGGCATGGCGGCGGTCGAAACGTTCCGGTAGTCCTGGGGAAAAGTGGCCGGTATGTTCTCGCCGAGACCGGTGATCACCTGGGCCATTCCCCCGGGCTGGTAACCGAGGTAGACGTAGTCACGTCCCCACTGTTTTTCCGGGAACTCCGCCCCGACCTTCCTGAACAGGTCATTTGCGAACGCGTTCCCGGTGTACCAGAAGGTCATCCCGATCACCTTGTGGCCCCTGCCCAGAGAGTGCCGCAGCAACGCGAGGCTGATGGGCTCCAGCTCAGCCTTTGCCTGGGGGTCGAAGTCCATCGCCAGCATGATGCCAGAGCCTTCCGGGAGGTTCTCAATCGTTTCGTACACCTTCCTGACCGCGTCCTCGGGCGTGATGGGCTGGCGCATGGGAACCAGAAGTGCGAACACGATGACGCCCACGACCACCACGAACAGCCATCGCAGCTTGCCCATCTCAGTCCCCTCCGCCGAGGTATGTCCGCTCGACGCCGAATATGATTCTCAGGGACATCGCGATTACCCCGATACTCACACCCATCAGGATGCCGCGCCGGGCCGCCGTATTCGGCACCTTCATCAACCAGTCAGAAACCCGTGGGAAGTACCCGGAGATCATCTCCCCCAGGGGGACGCGTCCCAGCATCACAATCATCGCGGCAACAAGCAGGAGCGTCGCCTCAAAGCTCCGGGCGCGGAACGTGCGAACCGCGGCCGAGGCGATGAAGAACCCCAGGAGGCTGAACATCGTGGCGCCCGCCGGCACGAAGAGCGCATTGTAGAGCCACTGATAGAGCGAGCCCTCGGCCACCTGGGCGTTCCAGAACCACCTGCCGCCGTTGTAGAACGATGCCAACACCACTACCCCGAACCCGGCGAAGAAGAAGATGCTGTAGCCCCAGCCCTCTTCCTTCTTCTTCATCTTCCCGAGGTGGAGGCCTATGAGGCTGTAGGCGCCGAGCACCCACGCCATCCCCCCGATGATGATTGACCACTGGCTGATCAGTTCCTTCGCGTCGGAGGCCCCCGGGTGGGCGGTGTACTGAATGGCGATCCCGAACACGCCGAATACGAACGCCAGCAACAGAGGAATGGTGAGCCTTATCGTGCGCATCTTTCCTCAGTCGTCCGCCGGGGCAGTCAGGGCAGACTCAGAATCCTTTCTCGTAAGCCGTCACAAGCACGCTGAGCCAGTTGAGGCCGAAGTTGGAGAGCACGAGCCCCATGGGCAACACAAGCAGAAGGACCGTCTTCCCCATGTCCTGGGCCTTGAGCGTTGCCAGCATCCTTATGTTGTGCGACAGGTAGGCGCCGGCCGCGTAGAGCTCTTCGCCCATCAGCGTGTAGTCGCACGTGGTGATGAAAAACGGAATCTGTATGAAAGCGTCCGTGGCGGCTATCTGGATCGCGCCCGTGCTTGCGCCGACCTCCGCCAGGATGAGCGACTCGGCGTAGAAATAGCCCATGAAGAAATTCGCCGCCGGGCGGCGGCGCGTCATGATGCCCGCCACCGCCGACACGTAGGGAAACTGCTGCGAGGCGGCCATGAAGATGTTGTCCGGATTGAACGCGTCGGGCCGGCCCGCCTCGCTGTAACCCTCTTGCACCACCTCGTAGCTGATCGAATAGACGATCGGGTCGTTGTTGACCACAAGCAGGTCGCTGTCGTGTTCGGCGATGCGCCGCGCCATGCGCCCCAGTATGCTCAGGCTCGCCAGCACCGCGATGTCGCTCACGCCGGTGAGCCCGTGCACGAACAGGGCAGGTTTGCCCATCTCGGTCGCCCGGCCGATCGCCTCGTCCACGGCCTCCAGGCCCGCTATGCGCCGAACGAAGACGTCCGGGTGACGCCGCACGTAGAATATCATCCCGAGCACGGCGCCGGTGAGGAACAGCGCGAAGGCGAGGTTGACCAGCTTCGCCGAGTCGAACAGGGCAGGCGCGGCCGCCGCCGAGCCAACCCGCCCGACTCCCTCCGCCGGCTGTTCCCCTCTTCCGACCGCGGCCAGGCGCCCCCAGTAGCGGCGCCTCGCGTGCTGGCGGGCGATCCTCTTGACCCGCTTATCAGCCGCAGCCGCCAACACGGTCAACCGCGTCGCCTCCCGACGGGCGAACGGTTCTCTCGGC
This sequence comes from Candidatus Brocadiaceae bacterium, assembly GCA_030615435.1. GTDB lineage: Bacteria > Planctomycetota > Brocadiia > SM23-32 > SM23-32 > JAUWZH01. Next base: position 7,134 of record JAUWZH010000063.1, read on the forward strand.
GCCGAAAACCGGCCCAGGCTCAGGCGCGATTCCAGCGAAGCAGCCTTCGCAGAGACCCACCGTTCCCACAGCGCGCCCTCCGGCGCCAGGTCCGCACATGCCTGCCGCCATTCGGCGAGCACCTCCTCCGGGGACTCTGGACGATCAATCCGCACGCCGGCGCGCCGCGCGTCAGCGAGTCTCCCCATCAACGGTGCTGTGTCGGGCGGTGCCAGGGCTTCGACCAGCGGTACCGGTAGCACATCGGACGGGCCTGCGGCCAGCCTCTCGCTCAACCGCCACAGCACGTCATTCTCGATCTCGGCGAGGGATATCTGCTTCTCGGCGCGCTCCACATAGGTCTCGGCGAGGTGCAACGCATAGTCGAGCCGATCCTGAGCATCGTAGTCGGCCGCATTGCTTTCCCCGAGCTTGAGCTTCTTTCGGGCCTGCGCGCGCGCCGCTTTCAACGACGGAATCGCCCGCGCGACCACATCCCGGCTCACCCCGTCGGGCGCGGTGCCGAGCACGGGGGCGAGGTGAACCAGGTCCTCGGCCTCCACAAGGGCGTAAACGCCGGCGAATTCGGCTGCCTTCCGCAGGTACGAGTTCTGGAGGCTCTCGATGCGTCCTCTCAGGCCAGTCGCCCTGTCCTCGGCCTCCTCCAGTCGCAGCGCCCAGCGGTGTGCCTCGCGCAGTGACGCGAGCCTGCGTTCCACTTCCCCGATCTGCTCGCCCACGGCGGAGGGGGGAGCCTCTTCCGCCGCCCGTTTGGCCAGAAGGTCCTCCTTTCGTTCGGCCAGCTCTCCCCACAGCGCGATAACGTCCACGTCGGCCGGCTCCAGCGGCAAACCGGTGTCCCTGAGGTAGCGCTCGACCTCGTTGCGCAGCTTCTCCTGCCAGAGTGGCCGATACTGACCCAGGCGCTGTTGGAGAACCCGTAACTCTTCCAACAGCCCCTCCAGGTCCAGCAACTGCTGCTCACAATCCTGCAGGCTGCCGTTCGCCCTTTTCACCCACTCCGCGTAACGCTTCTCGCTCTCCAGCCAATAGACGGAAATCGAGGCTGCGGGCTCGACGATGACGCAGTGTTCGTCCCCCCTGGAGAAGCGGTAAGGATAGAAGCCCTTCACGTCCGGGTCGGTCACGAAACCGGACCCGCCAGGCAGACGCCTGCACTCGAACCACCGGCGCTCAGGCCCCCGACTCAGGAAGACGACGTAGTCCAACTCCACATCTTCGCGGGGGGCAATCGGCCAGCGCAGCGCTATGTGAGTCCCGTTGTCGTTGGCGGCCGGCTCTACGGTGAGGTAGCGCGGCTGCGGCGCCTCGGCCCGGACAGGTGCGGCGACCGCAAGCACGGCGGCCACCAGGAGCAATCCAGCCTTCCACAGCGCCGAGTCCACTGTGTTCCTCGCGCTCATCGGGTCATGCCTCAATGATCTCCACATTGGCCCGGGGCACAGTCAGGACTTCCCCGTCCTGCATCCGCAGACGCAGCACGCGCACCATCGCTTCCGTTTCGATCTGCACCAGGTCGGAGACCAGCTCCACCACCTCCCCTATCACGCCGAAGTAAGGCTCTCGAATGACCCTCACCCGGTCGCCCTCGCGCAGGCCGTCGGGAGCCGGCCGGGCCTCGAGCCCGGCCTCGTGGCCCTCCTCGAGCGGCACGATGATCTCGGGGCGCACGACCCCGGCGCGTATCTGTGTGGCGCCCCGGGCGCTTGCGTGCAGACCCTCCAGCCCTGCCAGCAGCTCGAACGTGCGCCGCGCCATGGGGATCCGACCGAACCCCTCGGTCAGCACGAGGGTGAGCCCGATGCGCTCCGAACCCGTCACGGCCACGCCGATATCATAGCCCAGCACACGGCGCAGCTCCTCGGCGCGCATTCCGCCGGCCACAATCGCCGCCACGCCGCGCTGCCGCGCCGCCTCCACCAACGATTCGGTGATCAGCGAGCCCACCACAATTATGCAGTTTTGACAGCCGGAATCAAGGGCTGCCCCGCGAACCACGTCATCCGGACCCCGCGCGGGCACGCGGAGCGGCCCGTGGCACTCGCCGCCGACGCCGAAAATGCCCTGCACCAGCGCCGCCTCCGTCTGCACGATCGCCCCCTCGCGGGGCAGTGTTTCCGAGACGACGCCGGCCACGTAGGCCTCGACGCTGACCTTCTGCGCGGGCTGCCGCAGCATCACCTGGCCCGTGACCTCTGAGACGCTCTCCACCGTGCCCGCCACGGGGGCGCGACAGACCGTCCTGAACCACTTGAGCCAGGGCCGGGTCTCGGCAATCGGCTCGTCGCGCCCCACCTCTTCCCCCTCCTGTTTCAGCAGGTAGCGACGGACTTCTCCGGGCCGTATGCCGAGCCGGTTGGCCACGTTGACGGGATGAACGGGGCCGGGCAGCTCCGCCACCGCCACCGCCGTGCTCGCCTCCACGCGCTGTCCCGGCTCCACCAGCACCCTGCCCTCCAGCGGCAGCATTCGACGCTTGCGCAGTGTAATGCGCGACGTCACCTTCAGCCCCGGACTGTAGGCGTGCGCCAAGTTCGCTCCTCCCGTCCCGTCCTTTTCCTGCTCGGAGTCCAACTCTTCAGCACAACGCGGCGGCCGGCACGAGGACGAAGAGCCGCCTACTGCGTGAGCGCCCCTTCCGGATAGACCTCCAGGGCGCGCAGCCACCGTGCGGCCCGCTTCCGGCGCTCGGCCGGGTCGGCCTCGGAGGGGAGCGGCCGGCCGCGCGCGTCGAGCACGATGCCCACTTCCCCTCCCCGGCACCTGCGACGGAGGCGGGAGCTTTTCCCCGCCCCCACGTCAACTCCGCGGGCGGGGGCAATGTCCACCTCCACCAAATCCTCCTCTCCAGCCGGCACCCGGAGGACCTCTCCGAAGGCCAGCTCGCCCTCCCGGGGCGCCGCTCCGGGCAGGACGATGCGGTAGCTCATGCACTTCCCGCCGAGCCTGCCGCCCGGGGAGGCGGCGATGCACGTGCCCAACCTGACCAGACAGTCATGCTCGAACACCTCCACGGCCGCCCGTTCGTTGACCTGGCTCAGGACGCCGAGGTGCGGCATCATGAAGATGCTGTCCACGGCGAGTTCGGTGACCCCTTCAGGCTGAAAGCCGTCCATGAGCATCATCATCGCCTGGGCGCGCCTGGGCGCATGGGACAGCACCCCGCCGCTGCCCACCAGCAGGTCGAGCGAGTGCATGTCAATCAGGGATTCGGCCCCGACCTGGGCGAAGGCCTCGGCTATATCCCGCCGACGCTGGGTGCCCTTCAGGCCGGTGACGAGACTGCGGTGCTGGGAGAAGGCGAGCGAGAGGGCCTCGCGCGCAAGGCCCTGCTCTACGATGAGTTCCTCGAGCGTCTGGGGTATCGTGGTCGGGCGAATCATCTTGTTCTTGACGCCGTCCTGCAGCCGACCGGCGTCGCAGTGGATCGAAAGCCAGCGCAAGACCCCCTCCACCCCGGCCTGCGCCAGGACGTTGGAGACGCTGTAGCTCATCCCCAGGTTCGCACTGACCGTGCGGTTGAACGTGCCGCCGAACACGCTGAACACGTCCGTCGTGGCGCCGCCGATGTCCACGCCGATGAGGTTGATGTTCTGCCGACGGGCCACGCTCTCCATGATGCGCCCCACGGCGGCCGGGGTGGGCATGATGGGGGCGCTGGTCCACCCGATGAGCTTCTCGTAGCCGGGGGCGTGGGCCATGACGTGCTCCAGGAACAGCTGCTGGATCTTGCCGCGGGCCGGCCCCAGCTCCTCCCGTTCCAGGGTGGGCCGGATGTTCTCGGTGATGCTCAGGGCGCTCCTCCGCTCCAGCACCTCACTGACCTTCTGTCGAGCGTCCCGGTTGCCGGCATAGATCACCGGCAGGCTGAAGCCCCGGCCCAGCCTCGCCCTCGGCCTGGCGGCGCCGATGTACTCGGCCAGCTCCACCACGTGGGAGACCGTGCCCCCGTCGGTGCCCCCGCTGAGCAGGATCATGTCGGGACTGAGTTCCCGGATGCGGG
>JAUWZH010000308.1 GCA_030615435.1 Candidatus Brocadiaceae bacterium
CGAAGAACCCGACCGTGTTCCGTGCGATCTGGGCAGCACGCTCATGACCAGCATCATGGCCCATCCCCTGGCCAAACTGCGTCAACACCTCGGCATCAAGGACAGGCCGCCGAAGGTCTACGAGGCCTTCCAGATGCTTGGGGAAGTGGAGCTGGATATCGTCGAGCGGCTCGGCATTGACGTGCTGCCGGTGGAACCGCCCGTCCAGGCCTTCGGGCTGCGGCGGGAGAACTACAAGCCCTGGACCTTCTGGGACGGCACCGAGATGCTGGTGCCGGGGCAGTTCGACCTGGAGACCGACGCCGACGGCAATTACCTCCTCCACCATGAGGGCGATCCGAACCAGCCGGTAGAAGGGCACATGCCGAAGGACGGCTATTACTTCGACATGGAGTCCATGATAAGGGTGCACCCCGACTTCGAGCCGCCCCCGCTGGATGAGGTCCGCAAGGAGTACCACCTCACCGCCGGCGACCTGGAGTTCATGCAGGCCCGCGCCGAGCACCTGCGAGCCACCACGGACAAGGCGCTGGTGCTGGGGTGCTGGAGCAGAATGGGCCTTCCAGGCGTGGGGAGCATCCCCGACTTCCTCATCCTCCTGGCGACCGACCCGGGCTACGTGAAGGACCTGTTCGCCGTGCAAACGGAGACGGCCCTGAAGAACCTGGAAAAACTCAATCGGGTCCTCGGCTACAGGATAGACATCATCGGCCTGGACGGCACCGACTACGGCTCGCAAAAGGCGGAGCTGTTCTCGCCGGACTGGTTCCAGGAGCTGTACGTGCCGTATCTGCGGCAGCAGAACGACTGGATCCACGAAAACACTCCCTGGAAGGTATTTCAGCACTCCTGCGGCTCCATCCCAAGGCTGATCCCAATGCTGGTAGAGACGCACCTGGACATCCTGAATCCCCTCCAGTGCTCGGCGGCGGGCATGGAGCCGCGCTGGCTCAAGCGCCAGTTCGGCGACAGGCTCGCCCTCTGGGGCGGCGGGGTGGACACGCAGAAGACCCTCCCGTTCGGCACGCCCGAGGAAGTGGCTGCCGAGGTGGAGGAGCGCATCCGCATCTTCGCGCCCGGAGGCGGATACGTCTTCAACCCCGTCCACAACATCCAGCTGGGCACGCCGCCCGAGAACATCATCGCCGCCTTCGACACCGCTCGCGCTGCGGGAAGGTATCCGATCAACTGAAGCATCCGCATCTCGATGATGAAAAGGAATCCGACATGTCGCACCACGCGGTTCGGATCAGCGTGGACGTCCCCAAGGGCGGACTCTACCGTTACTCCTTCCTCGGTCTCGGCTACGAGCACAACATGCCCGTGCCGGACCGGCGAGAGCGCTGGCCTGTGGCCCGGGGTGTTCCCCTGCCGAAGGGAGCGGTGAGCGACGTCAATGACCTGCTGTTGCTGGACGAATCGGGCACTCCCCTCCCCCGCCAGGTCCGCCCGCTCGCCCACTGGGACGACGGCAGCGTCATGTTCGCCCACATCGCCTGGCAATGCGAGGTGGCCCACGACAAGCCGGCGGCCTTCACGCTGGAGCTTGAGGACGGGGAGCACTCACCGCCGCCCGAGCCGTCCGTCGCTGTCTCCAAGCAGGACGGTGCAATCGTCATGGACAACGGCCCGTGCCGCGTCGTCCTCGGCACCGAGGGAAACACCCCCACGCTTGTCCTCTCCATCCGCGGGGAGCGCGTATTCGCCGGCCCTCTGACACTGTGGACGGTGGACGCGGAGGGCGCGGAGTACCTCGGCCGGCTGGACGGGCCGCAGGCAATGCGGGTGGTCGAAGAGGGCCCGCTGGCAGGAGTGGTCGAGCTCAGCGGCCAGCACAGAAGCGATGGCGGCGACGTGTTCCTCGACTACAGGCTCAGGCTGCGCCTCGACGCAGGCCGGGACGAGCTGCGACTGGAACACGCCTTCGTCAACCTCGGCGACGAGCCCGATGGCGTCGCTGTCGGCGAGATCGGCCTTCGCCTGCCGCCGGCGGCCGGCGGAGGATCGCTCTCGCACGTGGTCTGCCAGGCGAACTCCGGACTGAACTCGTTCCCACGCCTCGTGGAGTTCCCCGAGGATTTTGACATCCATATCGGCCGCACGGGTCCTCGCATCAACGACACGGCCGTGCTGCGCGAGGACACATCCGGCTACCCGTCGTACCTCATGTACAACCGGGACGTGGTCGAGCCCTGGGTCGGGCTGCGCGGGGGCGGATGGTCTGCCGTCACCTTCGCCGAGGAAGGCAAGGAGAACTTCCCCAAGCGCCTGAAGGTCGCCGGGGCCGCCGTGGAGTATCACCTGTGGCCCGCTGAGGCGGACCTGCAAGAGCTGCGTCAGGGCATGGCGCGCACCCATCGCCTGCGGCTGGCCTTTTTCGAGCCGGACGCCCCCGCCCTGGACTTCCACCGCTACTATCACCAGTGCGATTCACCCGCCAACGTCGTGGTGTCGTTCGAGTGGTACCAGAAGTGCGAGGTCTTCGGCATGCAGCACTTCATGCCGTGGATGCCCAAGCGTTACCCCCTCGTGGAGGGTGCCCTGCTCGGCAGCATCGAACGGAACTGGGCGCCCGGCATGCTCGGATACGGCGACGACCCCGACTCCGGCTACACCGCCAACTACGCCGCGGCGGGCCTTGGCAAGGAGACGGTCTGGATCAACAACGAGCACGACTTCATCTCACAGGCGGTGATTCAGACGTGGCGCAGCGGTCGGCCCGCCGCCTGGAAGAGCGCCCGGCTGGCTGCCGAGCATCAGATAGACGTGGACTTCGTCCGCAAGAGCGACGACCGCTGGAAGGTGGGCGGCATACCGGCCCATTGCTACAACCATACCACCGCCTCGGTCTACCCCAGCCACACGTGGACGGAGGGGCTGCTGCAATACTACCTCACCAGCGGCGACGAGCGCGCCCTGGAGGTCGCCCGGAGCCTCGGGCGCAACCTCTGCCAGTACGCCGAGGAGCGCATCGAGGTGTACGAGGTCGAGGAGCGCATGGTGGGGTGGGCCCTCATCGCCCTGAGCGCGCTGATCGAGGTCACGCACGACGAGCGCTGCCTCAGAGCTGCCAGGACGCTCCG
>JAUWZH010000020.1 GCA_030615435.1 Candidatus Brocadiaceae bacterium
AGGAGCGGTTCCTGGAGAGGGTCTTCAGCGTGTTCGAGCGCCTGCACCCGAAGGACGAGTATGAAGGCAGCGGAGTGGGGCTGGCGCTGTGCGAGAAGATCGTGCAGAGGCACGGAGGGAGGATCTGGGCGGAGTCGCAGGTGGGCGAAGGGAGCACGTTCTACTTTACTCTCAAGGCGAGCGCGGAACGCGGAAGGCGGAACTCGGAAAGAACAAAATGAAAGAAGACGAATTGAGAAAAAGGACTCAGGATTTCGCTCTCAGAGTGATTAGGCTGGCGAATGCCCTCCCTAATACCCCCGAGGGTCGAGTCATCTGCAATCAGCTTCTGCGTTGCGGAACGAGCGTCGGTGCGAACTACCGCGCTGCCAAGCGTGCGAAGTCAACGGCAGATTTCATCAACAAGATGGGAACCGTGGAGGAAGAAACAGACGAATCAATGTACTGGATAGAGTTGATTGTTGAGGCCGCATTGATGAGTCAGAAGCGAGTCTCGAGCCTTTACAACGAAGCCAACGAGATTCTGTCCATGACGGTCTCTTCCATCAAGACGGCAAAGAAGCGCCGCTGAGTTCCGAGTTCCGACTTCCGAGCTCCACGTTCCACCTCACCCTCAGCGCCGAGGCCCGGGCTGATCCTCCTCGACCTGAACATGCCCCGCCTCGACGGGCGCAAAGCGCTCAAGCGGATCAAGGAGGACCCGGAGCTGCGCCGCATCCCCGTGGTGATTCTCACCACTTCCAGCGACGAGGCCGACGTGCTCAACTGCTACGACAACGGCGCGAACACCTACATCATCAAGCCCGTTGAGTTCGAGAAGTTCCTCAAGGCCGTCATAACGCTCGGCCAGTACTGGTTTTTCACTGCAGAGATCCCGGACGAGGGCCTGTGAGGCCTCTCCGGAGTGCAGTTGCTTTCGCTTCGCGGACGAGAGGGCCGAAGCTGAGAGGTTGGCACGGGTGCAGCCCTTGAGGTTCCTGCACCAGGCCGGCGCTGCGGAACCCTGCAACCGGTTTCCGGGATTCCGCCACCTGTGCCGCGTGCCGGATCCGCCTCCTGACTGCCGGCCACCGACGGGCCGGGGATTACGGCAGGTACTTCAGCGGATCAACGGGGCGTTCGTCCTTGAAGAACCTGAGCGCCAGTTCGGGCCGTGCGGCCGCGCCGCTGGAGCCCACCGTACCGATCCGCTGCCCCTTGCGCACTTTCTGCCCCTCTTTGACCTCGATGCGAGCGAGCTGAGCGTACCAGCTCACGACCTTGCCGCCGTGCCGCACGGCGACTACGTTGCCCCATCCCGTCCGCCGGCCGGGCCGCGCCCTGACGCAGCAGATGACCGTCCCGGCGGCCACCGAGCAGACCTCAGTCGCGGGCGGAGCGGCGATCCCGATGCCCGGTTCCTCCAGACCGCGAACCGGCTCGCTGTAGCGCCGGGTCAGCGTGCCGCCGGTCGGCCACCAGAAAGGATGGGCAGGCCTGCCCCTGTGCAGCGACTCGCGGGAGACCCCGAGGACCTCGTGCCCTGACGAGGTGCCCGGGCGCTCCTGCTCCGGCCGGGGCCGGCGCGGGACGGAACCGCTGGCGAGGTGAACCGGGATGAGCAGCACCCGGCCGACCTCCAGGTCCTCCGGCGAACAGGGGTTGTCCTTCAGTATCTCTTGCCAGGGCACGCCGAACTTCGCGCCGATGGAGACGAGCGTGTCACCTTTCCGCACGCGGTATGCCTCGCACTTGTAGCGGCTCACTCGTCTCGGCGGCACGTCGGCCGTGCGGGGAGGTGATTGCGGCGGGGATGTACAGCCGAAGAGCACCGAAACGCCAAGAACGGCCCCAAAAAGGGGGCAAAATCGCGCTGACATGACAGCCACTGCACCTCAAAAGACCAGTCAGAGAGCACTGTTGCGCAACGACGCGGTCCCGGGAGGGCACTATGTTAGCGGGAAGGAAGGGGGGGAATCAAATCTTTCCCTCGGCGGTGAAGGGGCGGTCGAGGGCACGAGAAGGCCGCCCGGGCGGGCAGGAGGTTGCAGAGAATGGGCCTCGCGGATAGAATGGGAACGATTCCTAAGGCTCAAGCAAGCGTGGGGTTAGGAGCAATGGTGCCTGAGGATCGCACTTATACGCGCAACCACGAGTGGGTGAAGCTGGACGCGGCGATCGTCCTGATGGGCGTTACGGCGCCTCTGCTGGAGGCCCTGGGTCCGCTGGTTGCCGTGGAGCTGCCGGTTCCTGGGGACGAGATGATGCTGGGCGTGTCGCTCGGCGCCATCGAGGGCCTCGAAACTATCCACGAGATAATGCCGCCGGCAGATGCGACGATTCTGGAGGTCAACACCGGACTTGAGTGGGATCTGGACACTCTGGCGCGCGATCCGTATGGCGAGGGCTGGTTGATGAAGATCAAGGTCCACGAGCCCGATCAGCTTCGCAATCTGCTCCCTGCGGGAATGTACTGGAACCTGTGCAAGAAGCAGTGGGGGGAGCGAGAATAAGCCTTGAGCAATGAAAGGTACAGCGTTGGCGTCGTGGGGGCGGGACTGGTCGGCGAGGAACTCGTCCGGGTGCTCGAGCAGCGGGAGTTCCCGATGAAAGAATTGCGCATTATGGCGCGCTCGGAGCGCACACAGGAACTCGCCGGCAGACCGCGGGACGTCATCGCCGCCTGCCAGGAGGCATTCGACGGGCTCGACATAGCGCTTTTCGCGGGGACTGAGGGGGTCTCGGGGGCGTCTCAGCTGTACGGCTGGCGTGCCGTGGAGAGGGGCGTCTTCGTGGTGGACAACGGGAAGGATTTCCGCATGGATGAGCGCGTGCCGCTGGTGGTTCCCGAGGTTAATGCTGATGCCATAAAAGCACATCAAGGCTTTGTGGCAAATCCGAATTGCAGCACGATTCAGATGGTCGTGGCGCTGGCGCCGCTGCACCGGGAAGCTGTCATAAAGCGTGTAATAGTAAGCACTTATCAGGCAGTTAGCGGCACGGGAAGGTCCGGCCTCGACGCCCTTTCCAGCCAGCGGCGGGCGGCAGTTGAAGGCGGGAGAACTCAGCTCGGTCCGTACGCCCACCCCATCTATGACAACGTGATTCCTGAAATCGGCGACCCGAAGGATGAGATGCCCGGCTACTACAGCGAAGAGCTCAAGATGGTCCTGGAGACCCGGAAGATACTCGGATGCCCAAACCTGCCCGTCAGTGCCACCTGCGTTCGGGTGCCGGTGGCGATGAGCCACAGCGAGGCAATCAACGCCGAGTTCGAGCGGGATATTTCCCCCGAGGACGCGCGGGACATTCTCGCCCGGGCGCCCGGGGTGACCGTCGTGGATGATCCGGAGAACTCCGAGTACCCCCTCGCCCTCGATGCGGCCGGGCAGGACGCTGTCTATGTGGGCCGCATCCGCAAGGACCCTTCTCAGCCCAACACGCTGGACCTGTGGTGCGTCTCGGACAATATCCGCAAGGGCGCGGCGCTCAACGCCGTCCAGATCGCCGAAAAGGCCATCGAGATGGGCCTGCTTTGAGCCTGAGGCCCAATGAGCAATGCCGGCGTCCACCTTATGATCGGCGATCATTTCCGAGCCGATCCTCTCAGCGAAGGCACTCACAAACAGGAGAGAGGGCCGCACCGGATGTGTGCGCCGTCTCGGCCCCGATCAGCGCATCCATAAGGAGGGTGTCGTCCACGTGCAAGAACTCACACTGAGGGGTTCGCCCTTCGACCAGAGCGTGGTGATCGGTGATACGTTCTCTGAGCGCATACGCGCACGGGCCTCTGCCTGTGGGCGGCTCACTCCCGAGTCGGAGTATCTTTCCGAGGCCGAGCGCGCGAGCGAGTGCCCCGATTCGGACGATTCGATCCTGTACCTCGCCCAATGCGCCGAGCTTCTGTTCTACATCAGGGAGCATGCCCCGGACCTGATCGAGCTGATGCACGGTGTGGCGCGCGGCGCGGGCTGCACGTTCGAGGAGATCTTTCGTCTGAATTGTCAGCGTGCGATCGCGGCCACACGACCTCGCGAGGACATCTTCACGAGCTGTTCGGCAGTGGCCGCCAGGACGGATGACGCGGGGATTGTGCTTGCCCGGACAGGCGACTACGAGATAGACCCTGCGAAGCCCAAGCCCTTGCTGCCGGGCACGTGGGACAATGACGCTGTGGTGTTTGAGGTCGTGCCGGACAGCGGCATGCGCCACGTTCTTTTCGGCAGTGCGGAGACCCTGGTGGCGGGCGACGGGATGAATGAGGCCGGGGTTTCTTTCGGCTGCCTGAACCTGCCGTACGGACCCCCAAGGACCGGCGGCGGCATCCCATATAACCTGGTGGGCCGCGCACTTGTGCAACGTGCGGAGTCCGTCGAGCACGCGGCGCAAATCCTTTCCGGCTGGAGGCAGGCAAGCCGGGCGAAGTGCTGGCCAGTTGTGGACGCGGCCGGCGGCTGCCTTGCCATCGAGAAGTGCTTCGACCGCACCGGCCTCGTCAGGGCGGCACCGGACGGCGTATTCGCCCAGGCCAACGACTATCTCTCGCCCGAGCTGCGGGACCTCGCGGACCACAACGAGAGCTCGGCGGATCGCGTTCGCACGCTGCGGGAGTTCATCAGCCGGGCGCAGGCCCGTGGGGGCGTGACAGTTGCGACAATGGAAGCGGCCGTGCGCCTGCACGCCGAGGCCGGTTCCCTCTGCCGCCACGGGGATGCCGGGCGCTCCGACACCCTGGGTTTCACGACCTCCGCCGTCCTCTACCTGCCTGAGCAGAGCAAGATGCGCGTGCTCTACGGCGACCATCCGTGCCGGACGCACTTCCAGGAGCTGACCTTCGATTTCTAGAGCACCTGTTCTTCGCCTCGAGGACGTAACTGCAAGCATGCGAGCAAGTTAGGCACTTTGCATGCAGGCGCACCTATTGCTACTGTGGCAACTTCGACCCGCCTCCGTGTCGGCCGTCTTGCTTTCCCGCGCGCGTGCCCTCCTGCGCGGACTCACGGTCGCAGGTCCACGGCGAACGGCTTCGATGGCTTTGATATCTTGCCTTCGGCGTCGTTGTAGCTGGCGAACAGGTAGGTCACCTCGCCCGCCGGCAGCTCAGGAATGCTGCGGACGGGCTCTGTGCTGCGGGCCGAGCTGCGGGCGAGCAGCTTCGCGCCGCGCCCGTCCTCGTGAGGGCTCATCCATACCTGGTATTCCCCCGCATCCGGCACGGGCCTGATGTCAACTTCCTTCGCAGTGGCTTTCTCGATCACGGGCGCCTCCGCCCCGCCCATTTCGGCCATGCGGGCGATCGGGTTGTCCTCCCCGGCGTAGAGGAACATCCGGTTGTAGATCCCGTTTACCCCGAACAGCCGGGTGTTGCACAGCACACGAAACGTGATCTGGTTCTTCTGGCCGGGCTTGATCATCCCGCTGACGTCCATTTCGAACTGGTGCGGCCTGAACCACTCCACCCTGTACGGGCGGTGCCCGGCGTAACTGCCGTTCACCCATACCCATGCCTCGTTGACGATGGCCGGCGCGTAAAGGACGACCCTGCGGTGCGTGGCGGGCACTTCGACACTCGTGCGGTACCAGGCGAGCCCCCTGTAGGGCCTCCCCTGCTTGTCGCGCAGCCCCTGGCTCTGCCAGCCGGCAGTCGTGCGCATGGTTCTCCAATCCGAGTCATCGAAGGCGGGCTCCATCCACCGCTCGAAGATGCCGTCGTCGTGCGGGTCGGTGCGGAAGCGCGCCTCCTCCGGAAGCACCGCGAGCAGGTCCCCCACCGGGCCGGACATCTTGCGCAGCTCCGAGAGCATCCCACGGCGTTTCCACACCATGTCACAGACCGGGTAGGGTTGGTAGTACAGGAACTCGTTGATCTGGCTCAGCTCCTTCCTGATCTCTAGCATGCGGTCGGCCCGCTCGATCGCGGCGGCGTAGTCACAGTCCTGCTTCGCCTTCTCGAACGCCATGAAATGGCAGATGCAGTCATACATGAGCCGATCCATCCTGACGTGCAGCTTCTCGGTCTCCGTCTCGGCCAGCCGCTCAGCCTTGCGGATGGACCTGCCCAGCTTCCTGATCAGCCTCTCCGTGTAGATCTGCGGCAGGAACACGTCCTCGTGGCCGTGTTCTTTGCTCGTGGCAAAAGCATTGTCCAGAGCCTCGAAGAATGCCTTCGCCGGCTTCGCCGCACGCCCGTACCACTTGCCGTAGAAATCGTCGAGGAACGCGTCCACGTCCGTCTCTGTGTCCCACTCCAGTCGGGCACGGACAATGTGGGTGGGGATGCCCGTCATGCACCAGGCCGCCACGTCCGAATCGAAGAATCCCCACAGCCCCCACTTCTTCAGCAGGGGCATGTCCACCCGGTCCTTGTGCACCATCGGCGTCAGGGTGTCCTTGGTGATCAGCATGGTGTAGAGGTAACCGTAGCGCCAGACCTTGTCGCAGAGCTTGCACCAGCGCCTCACCATCTCCCCGTGGTGCTGCATCTGCCAGCAGTGCTCGTCCGCGTAGCTGTGGATGGTGCAGGCCCAGATGTTGGCGAACATGATCACGAGGTTGCCCGACTTGCCCAGGTCGCCCAGCTCGGGCGGGAGCTCCGGCGGGATGTCCCGGTTCGCGTACCCGTTGGTGGCGATCACGAAATCCGGGAACTCCTTGTTGACCTCCTTCAGGATGCTGTTGGCGAAGTAGATCCACTCGGTGGTGATGGATGCCTGGGGCATGGGGTCGCGCGGGTTGGCGCCGAACCCGTCAAAGCCCGGGGACATCTTCCGGCAGTTCTCGCAATAACATCGGGGCGTCCCGTCGGCGGCGGAAAACGCCCACCCCCGGGCTCCCTGGCGCGCCTCCTCCTTGATGCGTTCCGTTACATACTGGATGACCTCAGGGTTTGTCATGCAGGGCATGCCCGGGTTCCTGGTACCGTCCCTGAGCAGCGCAAACCACTCGGGGTGAACCTCCACCTCCTCCTTTGGCGGCAGCAGCGGCACGATTGATCCGTCGCCCGGCACGCCATACCACCCTGCGATGCCAGGATTCATCTTGTTGTGGATCTTCCACTCTTTCCTTTCGGCGTTCATGTTGCCGCGCCCGTGTGCCCAGTAGTCGCGGATGGCGAAGCTCGGGCCCTCCCGCACCACCACCTCCTTCACGCCGATGCTGTTTTTCGTCGGCACCACCTCCCCGAACTCGCCCGGCATGAACCAGCGCACCCCGAGGCGGTTGAGCATCTTGCACACAGCGTAGCGCGTGCCGCGATAGGGCGGGGTGTCATTGCCGGCGAGCACCAGTCGCTCGCCTTTGCACCAGATCACGAACCCCTCGTCCTGGAGGTTCTTCGTGCGGCCGGTTGGGATGTCGAGCCCGGGAATCTCATCGGTGAGCCGGCTCCTGCCGACAAGCACCAGGGCGCCCCGGGGGGGCCGTTCGTCGGTCACGATCGGCAGGCGCGCCCCGCTCATTTTCTCCACGTAATGCTGAAGCTCCGTGGCGGCGTCCCACACGTTCCTCGAGGCCCACGCGGCATCCGTGGCCTGCTTCGGGTCACCAGGCTTCGCCTCCCTGTCAAGCCCCGCCGCTACCACGATATGCGCGGCGGGCAGGCCGTCCTTGACCAGCGTCAGCTCGGCGCCCGCAAAAGCGCCCGAGCCGGCTGAAGTAAGGAGAACGATGACCAGTACTAAGGAAAGCCGATAACGTGTTTTGAAATACAACCGTGAACGGTTACGCATCTGCAATCTCCCAATTGTCCAGAGAGCATTTTCGGGTTTCCCGTCGCTGAGGAAACCGGAGATCGTGATTCTCCTGCCGTCGCTGCAGATAGTCAAGAGGAAACATGCGTGGGAGAGACTGAAAACCTGTCGCCGAGACAGGCTTTCCCACGGACAGGACGGTCTCTCCTTGGCTTCCGTCAAGCCGGCGGCACCTCGAGGATTGCCGCTGGAGTTTTCGTCTACTGAAAGCCCGTGTATAATCTCCTTGGGTTGCTGCACGGAGGCAGCATCTGGAGGCAACGCTTTCTGGAGTGCAGATGCATGGAGACAGCAACGCAGTTTTCCGTGGCTCTGGGCAACAGGCCGGGCAAGCTGGCCGCCTTGTGCGGCCTTCTGGCCGACGCGAAAGTGAACATCGTTGCCCTCACGGTGGCCGAGAGCGCCGACCTGTCCATCGTGCGGCTGGTCGTGGACCAACCGAAGGTGGCGACCGAGACCCTCAAGAAACACGGGATGCTCTTCCAGACCGAGGAGGTGCTCGCTGTCGAACTGCCGGACAAGGTGGGGATGATGGCGAAAGTTGCATTCAAGCTCGCCGCGAAAAAGGTGAATATCAACTACGTCTATGGGAGCACCACCCCCGGCCTCGGCGGGACGACGGTAATGCTCAGCGTAGACAAGAAAGCAGTGGCAATCAGGGCGCTGGCCGACCTTTGATCTTGCGTGCTCCTTGAGATCGAGCGGACCGCGAGGTGCAAAGCAAAGGGCTTGTCGAACTGGACGGTTCGTATCTCGAGGGCGGCGGGCAGATCCTGCGCACCGCTGTGGGGCTCTCCGCCGTCACCGGCCGCGCATGGCGCATCTTCAACATCCGCAAGGGCCGCAAGACGCCTGGGCTGCGGGCACAACACCTGCGGGGCATCCTGGCAGTGGCGCGGCTGTGTGGGGCGGACCTCACGGGGGCCGAGCTTGGCTCTACGGAGGTCGAGTTCCGCCCGAAGGGGCCGGCGCAGCAGCGGCACCTGTCCGTTGACGTGGGCACGGCGGGGGCGGTGACGCTGGTGCTGCAGGCGCTGATGATCCCACTGGTGCGCTCGCCCCGACCGGTGACGGTCCAGGTCACTGGCGGCACGCACGTGCGCTGGGCGCCGGTGGTGGACTACTTCGAGCATGTGTTTGTCTACTACCTCCGGGCAATGGGCTGCGGGGCGAGTCTGCTCGTCGAGCGCCACGGGTTCTACCCGAGAGGCGGCGGAAAGGTGATGGTGGCCGTTCGGCCGGGGGAACCCCGGGCAGTGGAATGGACGCAGAGGGGCGCATTCCGGCGGAACGTCGCCTGGAGCGTGGCGAGCGAAGGTCTGAAGAAGGCCCGCGTCGCGGAACGCCAGATAGAAGGCGCCAGCCGCCAGATGGCGCTCGCTGAGGAGCACGTCTCCTACGTTCCTTCCAGCTCGACGGGCTCGGCCATCCTGATCTGCGCGAACTACGAGGGAGCAGTGCTCGGGGCCTCGGTCCTGGGGGAGCGCGGCAAGCCGGCGGAGAAGGTGGGCTGTGAGTGCGCACTGGCATTGACAAGGCTGGATCACACCGGCGCCTGTCTGGACGAGCACATGGCGGACCAGATCCTCCCATACATGGCGCTGGCGCCACAGGACAGCCGGGCGAGCGTGGCGGGGATAACGAAACACTGCCGCACGAACGTCTGGGTCATCGAGCAATTCCTTCCAGTGCGCTTCCTGCTCGACGCGGAGCGATGCACAATCACGTGCCGACACGTGTAGGCCCTCCCAGAGGCGAGAAACCGGAGCAAGTCCCCGACGGACCTGCCGCCCGCGTTGACAGGACGCCAGGGATGATATATCTTCATTCTGGTGCGCCGAAAGATGTAGAGGCCAGCGACTGCACGATCTCGGTTCATGAGGAGGAGCCCGGGAATGTGCCTTTCGAACGTGCACGCTGACCGGGAATAGGAAAATACTCTCATCCTGGAAGATGCGCCCCGTCGGCTTTCTGGACGGACAAACAGGTCTCTCGAGCTGGGGATTCAGAAACTAGAAGAACCGTCCTCTGGGTGCGGCGGGGGCGTGGTGTAGCCCCGGCGACGAACCGCGGTCGCTTCCACGACAGAAAGAAGCTTCACCCCCTTCCATCGCAGCGGTATCGAAATGAGTGCCAGGACTCGACCAAGACCAGCAGAGCCACCACTCCCGATACACTCCACATGGCTGGTTCGCGCAAGGAGAGACGGGCAAGAAGCAGAAGCGGGACGAGGCGAAACAGGACGTAGGTGAGGCCCAGATAGGTCCAATGCAGCTCCCGCAGCAGCGCGGAGGCGCTTTCGGAGCGCCGCACGAGCCTGCTGTACAGCCCGACCGCCAGGACTACTACGGCCCCCGACCCGGCGACGGCCAGGCGCCACGACGTCAGCGAGAGCGCCACAAAGATCAGCGTGCCCAGCAACCAGACAGAGGCCAGCAGGACCGCCCATTTCAGTGACCGACGCCCCCGTTCGACGCCCACCGCGACGCAGTATGTCAGCACCCCATTACGTCGGTCTGATTCGCAGTCAACGACCTGGTGGAAATGGAGGTTGACCCACTTGTCCAGGAGCACGGCCGGAGCGAGCACCGCCAGAGCTGGCCAATGCGATCCCATCCAGGCCCAGGGCACAACGACGAAGGCAAACATGCTGCTGGAGCTATACGCCAGTGGGCCCAGGAGTCCCCGCGTCTTGAGGCGCACAGGGCGCACCGAGTAGCAAAGCCCCAGCGCTGCTGCTGCGAGATAGGCCCCCAGCGCGCCCGCGCCGTCGGCCAGCCCCGAATTCAGCGCGCCGAGCCCGTACAGCAGCGCCACGAGCGCAACACTCCAGCGGAGCGAGAAGCGTAGTATCCACCGCTCCTTGCCTGAGGCGCGGTCAATCTGCACGTCGGTGAGGTCGTTCGCCAGGATGCTCGCTGCACTCCAGCAGGCAACCGTCGCGAACACCCGAAAGCACCTCAGCCACGCATCTTCCCCGTCGCCCAGGCCACCCGTCGAGAGGATGACCGCCAACGGCAGCCAGAGGCTCATCGTCTTGACTAGGCCCCGCCTGCCCCACAGGGGCCCCGAGGGCCTCTTTCCACAGAGGGATGGCCTCAGGACGTCTCATGGCCCTTATCCCTCGAAGCGGCAAACATACGCTTCCGGAGCGGACAAGCCCTGTCCAGGCCATCAAGCCTGCCGGTCAGCGCGAAAGCCGATGCCCGACAACCCCCTCCGCAGACCTCCACATGCGGGCAGTCCACACATATCCCGTGCTCCTGCGGGTGGCGCAGCATCTCACAAAGGGGCGAGTCGCGAAACGTGTCCTGGAGGTCATCCTCTCGGATGTTCCCCACGTATGCCTCTTCCACGTCCAGGCACACACAGGGCGAGAGCCACCCGGTGGGATTGATGGTCAGGCGGTCCCGACCTGCGATGCAGCCGCGGTAAACGACCCGAATCCGCTTCTCCAGCCGCCTCATTCCCGGATGGTACTGCGCCCAGGGGATGTACATCTCGACGAGCCAGTGCTTGGGCAGTGCAGTGAAGTGATCGAAGACAGGGCCGAGCAGGCCCAAGAAGTCTGCGTCCTGGGGAAATGCGTCTGCTATGCGCCGCATGTGCACCGGACAGTGGACGGTGACGGTGGACCATCCTTCGGAGCAGGCGCGGTCCAGGAGCTGAGGGATGCCGGGCAGCGTCGCAGGTGTAAGCCGAACGGAGACTGTCGTGTGGAACCCATGCTCTTTTATGCTGCGCAGCGCTTCCAGTGCGGACGGAAGCGCTTCGGGCGAGGTGCCGTGCGTCTCCCGGTAAAGACGAGGGTCCAGCGTGTCCAGGCTGATCTGAAAGGATTTCGTCAGGGTCTCCCCGCGCAGGCGGTCCAGAAGCTCGTCCGTCAGCAGGCTGCCGTTAGACGCAAAGCGCACAGTCATGCCCAGCTCGGCCATGCAGGCGAGGATCTCGACGATATCGTCCCGCATGAACGGCTCTCCGCCGGAGATAATGATGTCCCCCACGCCGGCGTCATGGGCGCGGCGCACCACGTCTTTTGCCTCCTCGGTCGTCAGCTCTTCGGGACCCCCACTTCCCGCATCGGTGAAACAGATCTTGCAGCGATAGTTGCAGGCGTAAGTTATGTTCCAGAAAAGCTGCCGCAGCGGCGAAGGCTCCATCCACGCCCGTTCGCTGGTGTGGCCGGGTTTAAGTTTCAGCTTCACGTCAAGCATTCTCAGCCTTTTCCTTCAGCAGAACCGCGGGATAACCTCCCTCGCAGGGGACTCCGCACTGACAGAGCGCACAGCCCAGAGAGTATTCGTCCACGCGCTCGCCGCTCTTGACCACAGGAGCGGGCAGCATGTGCAGGGAGCGGCTGTAAGTGTCCATGAAGCGGTCTCGCACAGCCCTCCTCATCTGGTAACACTTCGACTTGTCAAGGCCACTTCGGGAGATGGCCCCGACCGGGCATCTTTCAACACAGAGACCACAGGGCTCGCCGTTCAGCCTGAGACACGGCGCGCGATAATCCTCGTATGTCCGAGGCGTCGCTGTGATCGGCAGGTCGGTGACGACGCTGCCGAGGCGAACAGTTGTTCCCAGCGGCGTGATGAGAGATCCGTTGAGACCGAACTGGCCCAGCCCGGCCGCAAAGGCCACGTGCCGCTCGGACCAAGACGAACTGAAGATGTGCTCCGGCGAGCGAAACGCGTCGTAATGTTCCGTCAAAACGGGGGCCACAGCAGCATAACCGTGCTCCCGCAGTATCCTTGTCAGTCGCCGACGCACGCCGTGGTTCAGCGCGCCGCCGTTGCAACGCGCCAGAGAATAGAGCCTGGACGGCCAGCCTTCGCCGCGATTCGACCGGCGAATCGCCTGCGTGAAGGGAAGCGCCCACGCGATCACGCGCACCTGCACAGGCTCGGCATCAGCGCGCACGTATAGCCACAGGACCTGGCGCGGCAGCAGGTGGCGCGGGCTGACGGCGTGCCGGAATTCCTCGAACAACGGGTCGTCCCCGTCAGCCACACCAACCAGTGGCGCCCCAAAGATCGGCTGTCCGCCGAAGTCGGGCAACCGGTTCTCAGGGGCCTCTTGAACCAACCGGCAGAGGATTTGCTCGATCCACGCTTTCAAGTCAGTGGGAACGCTCATATCAGCCATTGCCTGCTTGCCAGGATGTCAATCTTATCAATAAACTACCACGCAGAGATGGTGAGCGCAAACGCCTGTGCCGGCGATCTCCGTGGAGCTCTTTCCGGTTCAACCAGACGCCGAACCTTCCGCGCGAACCCGGCGGCGCCCTTCGCTTGCGGTGGCGGCGGATCGCATAATAGAATACGTGGGGTTTGGGGAGTCGTGCATGGTTCGATGATCTTGCGGCGGAGCGCCGCGATGGAGAAACGTGAATGGGCTTTCTTTACAGGAACTCCCCGCGGGCCAACGCGACGATCTTCCCCCTGGCAAGCTGCTGGTGCGGTCTCGGAGACCCTCGACGAGTCGCCGTGGCAGCTCGGCCGGCAGGGGAGCAGGCTTGCCCTGGTGAGATGGAGGCGTTGCGTGAGCACCAAACCGGACCTTGTTGGGATCTTGTATTCGATCCTGCGTTTCCGCCGCGTGGGCCGTGAGGCAATCCTCGAGTTCCAGAACCGGCACCTGCGCCGCCTCCTCGCCCACGCCTACAGAAACGTGCCTTACTACCGCAGGCTGTTCGAGCGCAGCGGCATCGCACCGGAGGACATCCGATCTGTAGCTGACCTCCAGGCGATCCCCATCACCAGCAAGGCCGATTTGCGCGCAGTGCCCGTGCAGGACACCCTCGCCCGTGGAGTAAACCCCCGGCGCCTCATCGCATTCAGGACTAGCGGCTCTTCCGGGGAGCCCTTCGTCATTCGACGGACGGGGTTCGAGGAACGTCTTCAGGACCTTTACTGGATAAGGGCGACCCACTATTTCGGGCACCGGGCAAGGGACAGGGTGGCCTCGCTCCGCATCTTTCAAGAAGGGGACCGGCGGATCCGCCATGCGCTACGTCGGCGCTTGTGCGTGGACTGTTACATCCCTCCTGAGAAGATCGTGCAGATTCTCCGCCGGCATCGTCCGGATAGCCTCGGGGGTTATCCGGGGACGCTTTCACTGGTCGCCGAGGTAATTGCAAGAGACGGCTGCCGGGATATCCGTCCCCGTCTCGTTATCGCAGGCGCAGAGGTGCTGACCAGGCGGATGCGCGAGCAGATCACGGAGGCCTTCGGGGCACGCGTTTACAATTGGTACGGCAGCCGTGAATTCAACTGCATTGGCTGGGAATGCAAGGAGACCGGCGAATTTCATACCTGTGACGACAACGTCATCGTCGAGATTCTCAAAGACGGCCGCCCCGCCCGACCGGGCGAGTCGGGGGAGCTGGTCGGAACGGCTCTGCACTCTTTTGCCATGCCGTTCATAAGATACCGACTTGCCGACGTGGTAACCAGCGGATCGGAGACGTGCGCTTGCGGGGAGCCGTTTTCGACCATACGCGACGTTCAGGGGCGAATGATTGATCGCTTTGTGCTGCCGGCGGGCCGCTTCCTGCACCCTGGTGAGATCATCAAGGCCATGTCGGACGGCCACCCGTGGATCGGTCGCTATCAGATCTTTCAGGAACGCAAGGACCGCATCGTGCTGCGCGTCGTGCCGAGGGTCGAGCCGACGCGCGAGGAAATACTGCGAGCGGAAGCGGCGCTCAAGGCCATCGTGGGACCGGACGTGGAATCCCAGGTGATCCTTGTGCCCGAGATCGAGCTCGGCGCGAGTGGCAAGTTCCGCATCGCCCGTTCTCTCGTGAGCGCCTGCCGTGACGGATCCGACCGGGAGGACGAGTCCGCCGATCAGGCCGCTCGGCCTGTTGGAGGATCTTGATTACCTGCTTGCCCTCCTTGCCAGGGCGGCCCTGATGAATTCCCTGAAAAGGGGATGCGGGGAGATGGGGTAGGACTTGAACTCCGGATGAGCCTGTGTGGCAACGAACCAGGGATGGTCGGCGATCTCAATCATCTCCACCAGCTCTCCGTCCGGGCTCAAGCCGCTGAGGACCATTCCCTTCGATTCGAACAGCTTGCGGTAGTGATTATTGAACTCGTATCTGTGTCGGTGCCGCTCACTGATATGCCCGGTGCCGTATGCTTCGTGGGCGCGGGTGCCGGGTTTGATCTCGCACGGATAGGCCCCCAGCCGCATTGAAGCACCTTTCTCACGCACCTCTTTCTGTTCCTCCAGCAGGCAGATAACCGGGTGTTCGGCCCCGGCATCGTTTTCGGTGCTATCGGCCCCGGCGAGCCCGCAGACACTGTGTGCGAACTCGATAACGGCGCACTGCAAGCCGAGGCAGATGCCGAGGAAGGGAATCTTCCTCTCCCGCGCAAAGCGTACCGCTTCGATCTTGCCAGAAATCCCGCGGGAGCCGAACCCGCCGGGCACGA
Organism: Candidatus Brocadiaceae bacterium; assembly: GCA_030615435.1. Classification (GTDB taxonomy): domain Bacteria; phylum Planctomycetota; class Brocadiia; order SM23-32; family SM23-32; genus JAUWZH01. Next base: position 15,170 of record JAUWZH010000020.1, read on the forward strand.
GGATACCGTCGGCGTCGGCCAGGAGGCCGCGCTCGTCGGAAGCTTCCACGTTTTCGGCCTGGACGCGTTTCACCTGCACACGAGAGCGATTGGCGACGCCTCCGTGATCAAGGGCCTCGTAGATGGATTTGTAGGCATCCTTCAGTTCGTTGTATTTGCCCACGACAGCGATTGTGACTTCGGAGGTCGGGTTGCGTATCTGCTCCAGTATTGCCGGCCACTGTCCCAGGTCCAAAGTGCCGCAGCGCAGGCCGAGCCGCTTCATTATCAGCCGGTCCAGCCCCTGCTCTATAAACATGAAAGGGACTTCGTAGATGGTCTGCTCGACATCGGGTTCCTCGATGACCGCCTCCCGCTGTACGTTGCAGAAAAGTGAAAGCTTGCTCCTCGCCGACTCCGTCAGCGGTCTTTCGGTTCGGCAGATAAGCATGTCGGGGATGATTCCGATCTCTCTCAGTCGCCCCGCCGAATGCTGGGAGGGCTTGGTCTTGATCTCTCCGGCGGCACTGATATAGGGCACGAGGGTGACGTGGACGTAGATGACGTTGTCCTGTCCCTCGTCCAGACGCATCTGCCTTATGGCCTCCAGGAAGGCGAGCCCCTCGATGTCCCCGACGGTGCCGCCTATCTCAGAGATGACGACATCCACGCCCGGGCAGGCGAGCTTTCTGACGCAGCACTTTATTTCGTTCGTGATGTGCGGCACAAGCTGGATGGTCTCGCCGAGGTAGTCGCCGCGGCGCTCCTTCTGAATCACAGAGTAGTATATCTGGCCGGCGGTATAGTTGCTGTCTCTGCTCGTGGGATCTCCGGTGAAACGCTCGTAGTGGCCGAGGTCCAGGTCGGTCTCTGCTCCGTCGTCGGTTACGTAGACCTCCCCGTGCTGATAGGGACTCATGGTGCCGGGGTCCACGTTCAGATAGGGGTCGAACTTCTGCAACTTGACGTTCAGCCCCCAGGCTTTCAGCAGCATCCCCAGGGAAGCCGCCGTTATCCCTTTGCCGAGGGAAGAGACCACACCGCCCGTCACGAATATGAACTTCGCCATGACTATTCCCATTCGATTGTAGTGGGAGGCTTGGGGCTTATGTCGTAGACCACCCTGCCGCCCCGCCCGCAACGCGCGATCTCTGCTTCACAGGTCCCCCACGGGGCAAACGGGAGGAGGCGCCCTCTTGTGACGCGATCCCTCAATAAGGGCTTCCACCTTCGCGACCGCATCTGCCGGGGCGGCAGGCGGCCGCTCATCATCAATTGCCTCTATGATTTCGTCGAGGGTGTCGTAGCTCAGACCGAGTTCTTCCTCATCGGTCTGCCCGGGCCACAGCCCGGCGCTGGGGGGCTTATCAATGATCCTCTGCTGTATTCCCAGGTGCCTTGCCAGCTCGCGGACCTGGCGTTTCAACACTGCTCCGATGGGCAGGATATCAGCAGCCCCGTCCCCGTACTTGGTGAAGTAGCCGACGGCCAGCTCGCTCCTGTTCCCCGTGCCGCTCACCAGATAATTCAGCGTATTGGCATAGAAGTAGAGCACCGCCATCCGCAAACGGGCCTTCAGGTTCGCCCGGGCGATCTCGGTGGGGCGGGCCAGAAGCTCGATGAGCCCGCGGTATGGCCGGTCGAGCTGCACCTCGAGGACTTCCACCCCGAGGGCGCTCGCCACCTCCAGGGCGTCCTTTTCGTCCTGTTCGGCGCTCTCGCATGGGCTGATCACCGCGAGGACCTTCTCTCCGAGAGCGCATCGGCACAAGGCCAACACCACGGCCGAGTCAACCCCGCCGCTCAGGCCCACCACAACGCCTTCTGCGCCGGCTTCCTGGACCCTCCCGGCTATCCATTCAGAGATGGTCTTCGAGAAACGCTCCACGTTCATAGGATCGGCAGAAACTCCTCCAGCTCGTAGCGGCTCACCTGAGTCCTGTACTTGTCCCATTCGATCTTCTTGTTTTCCATGAACTTATTGAACACGTGCTCGCCAAGAGTTTCGCGGACCAGCTCACTGCTCTCCGCCAGTTGCACCGCCTCAAAGAGGTTGCCCGGCAGCGCTGAGATGCCAAGCTCATCGCGCTGCTCGGGGCTCAAGCGGAAGATGTCCTCCTCGACCGGCTCGGGCAGTTCGTAGCCCTGCTTCATGCCCTCCAGGCCGGCAGCCAGCATCACCGAGAAGGCAAGGTACGGATTGCACGCAGGATCGGGGGAACGATACTCTATTCTCGTGGCGGTTTCCTTGCCGGGTTTGTACATCGGCACGCGAATGAGGGTCGAGCGATTGTGCCTCGCCCAGGAGACGTACACCGGCGCCTCGTAGCCGGGCACGAGCCTC
>JAUWZH010000099.1 GCA_030615435.1 Candidatus Brocadiaceae bacterium
CAGAACACAACGGGGCGCCGGCGCTCTTCGTGAATGGCAGGCCGGTTTTTCTGAATGCCGCGTTCCTCAAGGAGGCGCCGCGCAGCGGCTTCTCGCCGGCGAACACCGGCCTGTGTAAAGTGCATGCCTCAAAGCCTGAGGTGGACGCGGACGGCACGGTTGACATAACCCGGGTAAGGGAGCAGGTGGAGGAGGCGCTCGCCGGGGATGCAGACACGCTCGTGATCGTGCGCAGTTTCCCCCCCGCCCCGAAGTGGTGGCTGGAGCAGCATCCCGACGAGGAGATGCGCTTCGACCGGGACGTCTCCAGATACCGGGGCTACGAGAACTGTCGGGACGTATCGTGGGCATCCGATCTGTGGCTGAAGGCGGTCTGCGGCTGGTACGAGTCGTGGTGCCGGCGATTGCACGAACTTTTTGACGGGCGGATCATCGGCCACCAGTTCGGCATGGGCAGCAACGGGGAGAACTGTCCCTTCGGCGCCCCCACTAACGAAGGGCACTGGTTCTGCGCCGATTTCTCCCCCGCGATGGTGCGATATTTCCGCTCCTGGCTGCGGCGGAAATACGGCAGCGACGCGGCGCTCCGTGAGGCGTGGTCGGACGAGGCGGTTGCCCTCGAGACGGCCCGGGTGCCCGACCGCATCGAGCGGCTGCGCACCGACTGGTTCACCTTCCGCTCGCCGAGGCGGGCGCAGGTTGCCGACTACTACCAGGCCTTCGCCGAGCGGGTCGAGCAGGTCGTGATCGCCATCTGTGAGGCGATCAAGCGGGGCACCGACGGGGAGTGTATCGCCGGGAGCCACCTCGGGGCGTTCCTGGACAACGGATTCCACGGTTACATTTACAGTCAGGCATGCATCAACATGATGAGGAGGGCCCTGGAGCATCCGGCCGTAGACATCTTCACCAGTCCGGCTTCCTACGAGAACCGCGACCCCGGAGGCGATGCGAACTCGATGATGCCCGCCGGCAGCCTCGCGCTGCACGGAAAGCTCATCTTCCAGGATCAGGATACCCGCACATGCCTGGTGCCCGAAGGGTGGCCCGGGAGTCTGACGCTCGGCACAATTGCCGCCGACATGCGAGAGTCCATCGAGGTGCTCAAGCGAGATTTCTCCCACATGCTCATTCGGGGCTGCGGCATGTGGTGGCACGCACTGGTGCGTGGGGGTTACGATCACCCGGACATTGCTGCCTGCATCCAGAGGCTCTCGCGCATGGGCCGCAGGAGCCTGAGTTTCCCGCGCGGGACCGCCGAGGGGGTGGCGATGATCGTGGATGAGGAGAGCGTTTTCCATCAGCAGTGCGCCAACCGCCTCTTCTACCCCATGCTCTATTACCAGCGGCAGCACTACTGGGGAAGGAGCGGCGTCGGGTGGAGCGTATTCCTCCACGACGACCTCGCCTACCCTGCGATGCCGGACCACAAGGTGTATTATTTCCTCAATACCCTCTACCTCAGCGATGAGGAAATCGAGACCATCGAGCGGAAGGTAAAGCGGGATGGCGCCGTCGTCATCTGGACCTATGCCCCCAGCATCCAGTCGCCCGAGGGTTTTTCGCTTGAGCGGGTCGAACGCCTCACCGGTTTCCGTCTGAGGGCGGTGGACATCGAGGCGCTCCCCCGGATCAACCTCACGAACTTCGACCACCCCTACGTGCGATATCAGCGGCCGAGTTCCGCAGACCAGTATTCCTGCGGCAACCGGCAGCCGAGCTTCTTCGGCACGGGCCCCCTGGGCAGTGATGAGCGGGAACGAGCGCTCGGGCCGATCATCTACGTGGACGATCCCGAGGCGACCGTGCTGGGAGAACTGAACTGCCTGGGTGAGCCGGGCTTCTGTGTGAAGGAGATGGAGGGCTGGACCTCGGTCTTTTGCGCCGCCCCGATGCTCGACCAGTACGTGCTGCGCAGCATCGCGCGCGCCGCCGGGTTGCACGTGTATTCGGAGGGCGACGATGTCGTGCTGCCGGGCAAGAGCTTCCTGATGATCCACGCGAAGACGGGCGGCGAGAAGGTGATCCGCCTCCCGCAGCCCGCCGATGTCTGTGAGTGTTACGACGAGCGCGAGGTCGGACGGGGCATCACGGAGATACGCGAGACCCTGCCCGCACACGGAACGGCGATATACTTTCTCAGGGGCCTGAGTCTGTGAGGGCAGACCTCAATTGCACAAGAAATGGCCGGCCTCCATAGCCCAACAGGAGATGGTCTCATGACGGGGCGAGAGCGCGTTCGGCGCCTGCTGCAACGAAAGGCAGTGGATCGAGTGCCCGTGATGGCCTCGCCCATTGGGGCGGCGGCCGAGATGCGGGCCATTGCCCAGCACAGAATCCATCAGGACCCGGAGGTGAATGCCTCGACCCTCCTCGGGGTCTGCCGCGAACTGGGCCTGGACGAGGCCTACATCTCCTCAGACAATTGGATCATCCACGGAGCACTCGGCGGGGAGATTGACTTCCCGCAGGACGACGAGCCGATGGGCCGCCGGCCCGTGCTGGACGAGTGGGACAAACTGGAGGACCTCACCGTTCCCGACCCGCAGTCGGCGGGGCGGATGGCATTTATGCTGGCCGCGGCGCGGATGGCGGTTGAACTGAACGATGGGGAGCTGTTCATCGAGGGCAACGTAGATTCGGGTCCCTTCCAGATGGCCGGCGTCCTGCGCGGCGCCGAGCAATTGATGCTCGACGTCACGCTCGAACCGCAGCGGGTCCACCGGCTCCTGGAGTTCTGCACGGAGGTGGCGAAGAGCTACGGTGCGGCGATGGCGCGCATGGGTGTGGACGCGGTGCAGTTCGGCGATTCGACCGCTTCCCTGGTCAGTCTCGAGATGTATGAACAGTTCGTCAAGCCGTATCAGCCGCCGGTGATCGAGGCGATCCGGCAGGGGGGCGCGTACCCCTTCCTGCACGTCTGCGGCAGCACGGACCACCTCTCCAGTGTCCTGGCCGCCACCGGCGCGGCCTGCGTGGAGGTTGATGGACCGGCCGATTTGAGGGAGACGCTGGAAGCGTTCGCCGACCGGGCGGCCGCACGCGGCAACATCCCGACGATGCTTCTCAAGGACGGAACGGTCCGGCAGGTGGAGCGCAGAGCACGGGAGTGTCTCCGGGCGGCAGAAGGCCGCCGGCTCATCCTGAGTCCGGGCTGCGGGGTGCCGAGGGGGACGCCGCCGGAGAACATCCGCGCCCTCGTGAGGGTGGCATGTGAGCATCGAACGCCGCCGTGAGGGACAGGTCATTGTTGATCGGTTCCCGTCGCGACGGCGCGTTTCTTGCCTCCGCGTTTGACACTGCGGAAAGCAATGGTGAAGCCTCCGGCTGATGGCCGGACGCCAGGACTGCGCAGGGGCGGCTCGCGCCGGCCCGATGAGCGAGGTAAACGGACGATAGGCATGGAGAGGAGGGGAGAAGATGTTGAAGCGTGAGATGATACTGTTCGAGAGTTCCGGCCCGGAGTGGACCGAGCAGACGCTGAGAGCTGCACGGGACAGGGCACTGGAACTGGGAATCAAGACCGTGGTGTTGGCCACGAACACGGGCGAGACTGCGCTGAAAGCATTGGATGCCTTTGAGGGCGCCGGGCTCCGCATCGTGGCGGTTACGCTCCATGCGGGCATCTGGCAGAAGTACGTGCCGCCGGACCCGGACAAGGTCAAAGCCGCCGAGCAGCGCGGCGTGCGGTTCCTTACCGCCACACACGCCCTCATGGGCAATGTCGGGACGGCCATTTTCGAGCGGTTCGGCGGATTGCCTCCGTGCGAACTCATCTCCCGCACTTACTACACGTTCTCCCAGGGACTCAAAGTGGCGGTGGAGGTGGCCCTGATGGCTGCTGACGCCGGCTTGCTTGAGGGCGAGGGGGAGGTCATCGCCGTTGCCGGAACGGGCGTCGGCGCCGACACGGCCATCGTCCTCAGCCCCGCGTACACCACGAACTTCTTTGACCTGAAGATTCACGAGTTGATTGCGATGCCGCGATAAGCATCCCTGAAGGAGCTTCGCGTGCTGTTGCGGGTGGGGCCGGTCCTCACTCGGGCCGAGAACGGCCGACTGTAAGGAGATAAGGAGGCAAATCCGTGCGGCGTGTAAATGTTTTGCTCTTGATCGTGCTTGGCTGCGTGATGTCGGCGGCGGTGAGTGTGCGTGCTTCCGCCGCATCGGACGCGAAACGCACGCGAACGATAACGCTGACCGAGACGGCCGGCGTGGCGCGGACGAACTATCCGGTCGAGGTGACGGTGCGCTACGAATCGGGCGCCGTTGCGGGGCCGAATGCGCTCGGCCTTTTCCGGGTCACCGGAGGAGAAAAGATACCCGTTTCATTCCAGGTGATCTCGGTTCACGAGCCGAATGTGACGAACGCACCCAGTCCCGGGCCGCAGACGTTCGTGCGGATCGCATTTCTCGCAGATGTCCTGGCCAACGGGCGCGCCGTCTACGAGGTGACCGAGGCGGCGTCGGATGCCCCACCCGTCGGGAAAGGGCTTTCGGTCAGCGGGGAGGGGGAAGGGCGTTACGAGGAGCTCAAACGCTGGCAGCGCATCCTGTCCAGCCCGCTGATGATTGTGGCGGATTAGGGCGTGAGCAGCCTCGTTCCTGTGCCCACAGGTGGCGTGTTCGGCGCGCTCTCAGGTGCGGATGCAATCAAGTCCGCAGTCCCCCCGGCAAAAGGGCGTTGAGCTCTACCCGCCCGTGCCGATCGGATAGCGTTCCGGGGTGGCGCCGCCGTAGCGGGTGAAGCGAAGTTTCGGCGGCAGGGGGAAGTCGTCCTCCGCCCAGCCGGCCAGTTCGTCCCTGTGTCCGAGTCGCAGCCAACGGTCGGCCATGAAGGCGAGGTGAATCCCCACCCCGTCCCAGGCGGAAATGCCGTCCGCGCCGTCGGCGTAGTCGCGCATCGCGCGGGTGAAATACTCGTTCATGCGCACGTGCACCGCCGTCCAGTGCTGGCGCCAGAGGCCGGCGAGCCACATCGGGTAGAGTTTGCAGTTCGTGCCTCGCACGAGCTGCGCGAAATACTTCACGTCCGCGTCCACAAAGCCCTGCGAGAGCCAGCGGTCGGGATAGTCGCACCAGGGGTAGGGGCAGAGCACGTCCACAAGACCTTCCTCCACCCACCGGGCAACGTCGAAGCTGAAGAAGCGGTTGGCCGATTCGCTGCCCAGGACGACCATGACGATCTTCATCCGCTTGTAGGCGCGCTGCTCTGAGACCTCGTCGAGCGTAACGCGCACCTTCTGCAGGAAGCCCGTGATGATCTCCGCGCGCCAGTCCAGGAGCCGCTCGTCGCGGTCGCTCAGAGTGCGGGGATCAACGCCGTATTTGTCCTCAAAACCTTCCATCGCCGCCGGCTCGAAGAGCACGAGCCCGGGGTCCCTGTTGAGGAAATAGCCGTAGCCGTCGGGCCCGTTCCTCACCGAGGCTCGGACGCGCTCCAGCATGTATTCGACCACCTGCGGCACCGCATAGCTCATCTGATGGGTATCGGTGCCGTCGCGGTCCTTGCAGTGCCATTCGGGATGCTCCCCGTAGAAGGTGAGGCGAGGGTCGGGCACGTGGCGATGACGGGACCAGAAGCTCGGGCGGTCGCAGACGTAGAGTTCCGCGCCGATCTCGTGCGCCGCCGCAATTGCTGCCTTGATGCCGGGGGACTCACCGGGAGCGAACAGGTCGTCGGCGTCCTCGTTGCCCACGATCCACCCGGCGACGTCGCGGTTGCGCAGGTGCTCGATCGTCCTGTCCCTCTGATCGGGCTTGTAAGAATCGCACTTGACGATGAGTCGCTTGTGGGAGGGGTCCTCCCGGTCTCGCCGCACGGCCTCCACCTCCGCCGGAGCCAGAGGGATCAGCTCAATCGCGCCGAGGTACACGGTGCCGCCCTGGTGGCGGATGGTGAGGGATTTCCCGCTGAGCTCTTCGTAGCGCCAGAAGCACGCTTCCAGTCCCGGCCACATCATGCGGTCGTGCGAAAGGGTCCTGAACGAGCCGGAGAAATCTGCGTCGTCGCTGAGCTTCAACGCCGGCCCTTGCGACATCGAATAGACGCTGTCGTGGTCCGCCGGGAAGGACGGCTCCAGGTCCCCGTCCCCGCCCATCAGCCAGACGTAGACTGCATACCAGCCTTCCGCCCCGAGGGGAATCGTGAGGTCCCCGGCAGGCGCCGCCCGGTCGGCGTGGAGCAGCTTTCCCGAGAAGCGTTCGGTCTGGTAATCCACGAGGGTCCATTTCCCGAAGGCGGGGGTATCGCCGAGAAGCTCCCGCGGCTCGCAGCGCGAGAAGTCGGAAACGATCACCACCGGGCGGCCGTCATCGGTCCCCTCGATTGCCCTTCCCAGCGGCCTGTCGTACAGCGGAAACCCGTCCCATTTGCCATTGCTCTCACTCATTTCGATCTCCTCGCTTTTTTCTGCTCCGGCCGGCGGCTGAAGGGGCCACCGAGCAGACCTCGACGACCTCAAGACTGCGAATGCCGTGTCCGGATCCTTACCCACAATCTGATGATCCTCAGATTGTCATAGAAAGGATTTCAACAGAGCATTAGAGGCTCATAGTACACTGCGTACACTTTATAATAGTACAGTGTCAATGCCCACGTAGTGTTTCTCGGATAGTCATATGATGCTGGAGATCCCAAATGACACGCCATCTTGGAGTCGAGCTATATCGCCCTACCAGTGGGAAGACATCGCCCCCAAAAGCCATTACCACTTTATTCTTTCGTTTGAGACGAAACAGGTGGCTTTCTTTACGGGGGCCCTGTTTAACCTGTATGTACGTCGCCTGTAAAGTGGGTAAACCTTTCCTTCTGGGTCAATGTCCACTACGGTGTTTCCCTTGATCGTTAATTTATACGGGACTTCGCCTATTACCTTAAACACGGACTTCTGTTGCATCGGAAACTGTATAATGACGATATCACCGCATCTTAGCTCCTTCAGCTCTAAGTAGTTGCCGGACCACGCAAACCGATGCTCTTTGCCGTTAAGGTTACACTTGACTCTGTTATGATTCGTCCAATCGGGAATCCTGACAGCGACGTTCTTTGCTTTCTTGATCTTGAGAATAACTTTCCCCTCGTAGGGCAGGCAGCTTAAGACGTCCAGCCATCTGGAAGGGCGGTTCAACAGTAGATTCACCTGCACCTTCTCAGGAGAAGGCGCCACGATGCTGTCCCACACATAATAGAGGGTTCTGGCAGCGTTTCCGGTGCAGCAATGCATTATTGCAGTGGGGTTAAAGTCGTTTGCCGTCGCCCATCCAGCCCACGCGCCGACATTCCTCTCAACGGCGTCGTTGCCGTCTTCCCACGGTTGTACAGCGGCTTCCTGGGTCATTTCCTCCGGCAAGTTGTCCGCCCAGCCTGTTCCAGTCATCTGGTTTTCCACGTACTGGTTGCGCACCCAGCAGTCTGCGTCTTCCCAATAGTCTCCTATGCCTGCGTTGGTCAGTTTGAGTGCCAACACTATCATGTCCGCGACTTCGCAGGTTTCACAAGTGACATTGCGTCGATTCTCGGGAGCGTCCCAATCTGGGCCCGGCACCCCCGGGCGCTCTGGGAAGAAGCCGACAGCGGGCTCACCGACCGCCTTGCCGTATTCATACCCCCTTTGGACGAATTGAATCAACTCCTCGTCATCTGCCGCCAAGGCGTATTCCAGCATACCAATCAACCCGTATATGCTGTGATGGAAATGATTATAAAGGAAACGGCCCTCTTCATCATAGCTCTTGCCGTGTTTGTAAAGTCCCCTTGCCAGTCTGCCAGCCAGCTCGATGGCAGGTTCGTATCCCGTGAGCCGATAGTACATGGCTGCGCCGTGGGAAATAGCGGATGAGAAAAGCGGGAAGAAGCCCATTGGCATTGGGCCGTCAACCGGACCGGGTCCATCCGTTATGATGTAGTATCTGCCCCTGGAGAAGTAGCAGTAATCCTCCCGAATCACTGCCAATTCAAGCAGTCTGTTTACCTTTTTTTCTATGAGTTCCTTCCACAGGTTGTTTTTGTCGCGCTGATACCACACGCACAGAGCAAGGAGCGCCCGTCCCTCAAGCCAAACGGTTGTGTAGGGTTGTTGGGTCTGTGTGACAATGTCGTGGCCGATAAGTGCTCCTCCTAAGTAGCCAGGTATTTCGAAGACCTTGTTAAATGTAATGTAGTGGAGTCCGTCTTCCCCCGTTATGTGCAGTATGCTCTCCATAAGTTTCTTATCGACTTCGATGTTGTAATCGCTTCCGCTCATAATACGCATCAGCGGCAGGGATTCAAGGAATTTCAGGTGTGCGCCTTCATAGTCCGGAGTGCCTCGGTGAACCAGCACTGGCGGCTTTCTGGTCAATCTTGAGTTGAAATACACCTGATAATCCTTAGCCGGGTCGACCACCCTTGTTATGCAGTTGATAGCTAATTGTGCCCTCTCTGCCAACGTCAGTGTGTCGGGCACCTCGGCTTGATACGTTTCCCCCTTATAAGACGGAACGCTTATGTCCGCAAGATGCCTGTCAAAATAATGTGAATTTCCCATAAGGCTTTCTCCGTTGTTCAGTTTGGCGCCCGTCAGGAGCCCTCAACCGAAGCCTCCTATTTAGATCCTAAGGGACCGAGTGACTCCCCTATCAAAGACAAGTCCGCCTCTTTGGTGTTTTGCTATCCGGCTAGCCCGCTGCAGACCGCCTGTCGGAGCGTTCCCATCAACGTGTACTGAGTATCATCCGATTTTTCCAATTTGACTTTGTAAGAGGCTTTCGCTTCCGAGAACGTTGCCCTTGTACCTTCCCCGCGCTGTGCTGTCAACCGTAATTCCACGGGAATCACCCGCGATTACGTGGCAACCTTGCGGCCAACACACAGAAGCGGCCATAAAC
>JAUWZH010000094.1 GCA_030615435.1 Candidatus Brocadiaceae bacterium
CGAGAGCGGAGCGTTCATCAAATGGGGCTGTTCGGACGCCTATGGGGAACTGAAGGGTTTGAGCCGGCCCCCCTCCGAATACCCCGACAGCGAGAAGGTGCGAATGCTCAGGAGCGCCCTCGCCGAGTATCCCGGGCTGGAGGGCCCGCAGTACGTTGACCTGCGGTTCAACAAGATCTTCTCCCTGCCCTCGCCCCGACGCGATGCCCCGTGAGGCGTCCCCCGTCGGCCCACTGAGCCCCGGCGGGCTCTTGACCTTTGAACTTCTCCCCACCTCCTCCCTATAATCCCGTGTCCGTTTTCCTCCTCGAGGGTCGCAGCGCGAGAGAGATGGTGCACGCACTGAACATGCGCCGCGCCGTGCTGGCGGTGGCCGCCTTCGTGGTGGCCTCCGCAGGCGGCTGCTGCCTGCCTGGCATTTGCCGCGTCCCATCCCCCCTTCCCCGCGAGCGGCTCGTGGAAGAACTGCGACGACGGGCCGAGAGCTTCGTGACCGTCACCGACACGCACATCACCCTGAGGATGGCGTTCAGGACGGAAGATGGAATGAAGAAACTGCCCACTCTCGGCGGCTTTCTGGTCTTCGACAGCCGGCGCCCCGGGCTCCGGATCCGTGCCGAGAAGATGGGGCAAAAAGTCTTCGGCCTCCGGGCGGGCGCTCACCGTTTCTGGCTCGAAATACCGGAGACCCGTGAGGTGCTCACCGGAGGCGACAAGGGATACGCGAAGCTCCCCCAGCTCATCCGGCCCTGTGAAATGATGTTCTGGTTCTGCCCCCCGGAATGGCTCGGGCTGAGCTGGGACTCGACGCGCATGGCGCTGGAGCCCGAGCACTACCGCTTCGACGTCTTCTCTGACGGCCTGCTGATGCGCAGCGTCTTCGTTGACCGGCGCAGGCCGGCCGTAAGCAGGATCCTCGAATACGACCTGCTCGGAAGGGTGAGCACCGAGGTCGTGATGGACCGCTACAGGGAGGTTGACGGCCTGCGGTTCCCGCGACGTCTGAGCGTGAACCGCCCGCTGGCCGGGTGGCGAGTTCAGCTCAAGCTGGGGGGGCCCGAGTTCAACAAGCCGATCGAGGAAGAGGCCTTCCGGCCCGGAAGGCGTCCGGGATGGCAGGAGATTGACCTTGACCGGGAGTCCCTTTCGAACGTGCGAGCATTCACGGAGGGCAGATGACGCCGAGGCAGCCGGCTCCGCTCTCGGAGAAGGACGGCATCCCCTACGGGGAGATATACGGGGTGCTGCGTCGCTTCGCTGAGCGTGGGAACTCTTGGGCGGGCGGCGGGAAGGCTCTGGAGAGCGGGCCGCCGCGCTGGGACGATCCGGCCCTGGTCAGGATGTTCCAGCGACTCGGAACGGTCCCACTGCACTACACCCCTCAGCGAGCGGCGCTGCGCGTCCTTCTGGCCGCCACGGAGATGGCTGACCGCCACGAGGTCACGGTCGGCGAGGTCCATTCCACGCTGGTGGCCTTCTGCGATGCGGAGGGCGAGGGGGCCGTCTGCGGCGAGCGTCCCCGCTGTGGAGAATGCCCCATCAGGCACTGCTGCCGCCGCGCTTCCCGCCGCCCTTCCATCAAGGAGCTGCCCGAAACCGAGCGCCCGCGCGAACGCCTACTGGCGGTGGGTGAGGAGAACGTGACGGACGTCGAGCTGCTGGCCATTCTGATCCGCGGCGGCTCGAGGGAAGAGAGCGCTCTGGGCCTCGCGCAGCGCCTGCTGGCCACCTTCGGCAGCCTGCAGCGGCTGGCTCGGGCCGGCAACCGCGAGCTGCTGGCCATCAAGGGGATCGGCAAGGCCAAGGTGGCACAGATTCGGGCCGGGCTGGCGCTGGGACGGCGCCTCGCCGCCGAGCCCATCGCACCGGGGGTCGCGGTGAAGGGCAGCGAGCAGACCTTCCGGCACTTCCACGAGCGCATGAAAGACCTCAAGAAGGAAACCTTCGTGTGCCTGCTGCTGGACACCAAACACAACGTCATCCGGGAGGAAAAGATCGCCGTCGGATCGCTCAACGAGAGCCTCGTGCACCCGCGGGAGGTCTTCCAGCCCGCCATTGCCGAGAGCGCAGCCAGCGTCCTGTTCGTGCACAACCACCCCAGCGGCGATCCGACCCCCAGCCCACAGGACAGACAGCTCACCCGCAGGCTCTGCGAGGCGGGAGACCTCGTCGGAATACAGGTGCTGGATCACATCATAATCGGCAGGGACGCTTACTACAGCTTCGCCGAGCAGGGCGAGATCAAGCGCTGAGAGGGCGAACGGAGCTGTTCAGGACATCGCGTGCGGCGCGGCGTGATGTGCCAACTCGACTGTAGGCAGGGAAGGGGCATGAGCCTGGTCGGCAGCCAGGGCGACGATCTGTTGGCCCCCTTTGAGCAGTACCTGTGCGAGAAGGGCAGGGGCGTTTTCCTCCCCTCGGTGCCCATCACCGTGGCGCGGGGACCCGCCCGCATTGACGTGATGGGCGGCATAGCGGACTACAGCGGCTCGGTGGTCTTCGAACGAACGCTCGGCCGGGCCGCAGTGGTGGGCTTCCAGCCGCGGCCGGACCGCCGCCTGCGCGTCAAGAGCACGCTGCTGGAAGGGCTGGCCAGGCCCTGCGAGGTAGAGCTCTCGCTGGATGACCTGCGCCGTGGCGAGGAGCCTCTGGACTACGGGAGCGCCCGCTCGCTGCTCACCGGCACGGACTCTGACAGGTGGGCGGCATATGTGCTCGGCGCCGTGCCGGTGCTGGAGAGGGAAGGCGTGGCGCGGTTGGAGGGCGGGGGAAACTTCCTGTTCTGGAGCGACGTTCCGGTCGAGGTCGGGGTGGGCAGCAGCGCGGCAGTGGAAATCGCGGCGATGTTCGCTCTGGTGCGGGCCCTCGGCGTGCGGGTGGAAGGGGAGCGGCTGGCGGCGCTGGCGCAGTTGGTGGAGAACCGGATCGTCGGGGCCCCCTGCGGCATCATGGACCAGGTGACCAGCGCCCTGGGGCAAAGCGGCAAGCTGCTCGCCCTCTGCTGCCAGCCCTGCCAGGTGCTCGGACTCCACGAGTTGCCCCCGCACGTCGGCGTTTTCGGCATCAGCAGCCGCGTCAAGCACAGGGTGAGTGGGGATGCCTACAGGAGCGCTCGCGTCAGCGCCTTCATGGGCCTGAAGATCATCCTCACCGAGATGCAAAAGAGTGGCCGAACCCTCACCGAACGAGACCACTACCTGTGCAACGTCTCCCCGCGCACCTACGCGGAGCGGTTCCGCGCCATCCTGCCGGATGAGATCACGGGGCGGCAGTTCCTCAGGCAATACGGGGAGACCACCGACCCGGTCACGCAGGTGGAGCCGGACAGGACCTACCGGGTGCGCCTCGGCGCCGAGCACCCCATCTTCGAGAACTATCGGGTGGAGAGGTTCATCGAGTGCATCGGGCGGGCGCGCGCCGGGGACCGCACCGCCCTGGTCGAGGCGGGCGGACTGATGTACGGCAGCCACTGCTCCTATGGGTGGAACTGCGGGCTGGGCTGCGAAGAAACCGACCTGCTGGTTCGGCTCGTGCGTCAGCGAGGGCCCGAAGAGGGCCTCTACGGGGCCAAGATCACTGGAGGGGGCTCCGGCGGCACGGTGGCGATCCTCGCCGAGAAAGCCGCCGTAGAGTCCGTGCACGCCGTGGCCGCCGATTACGAGGATGCCACCGGCATCAGCCCCGATATCTTCGAAGGCACCAGCCCCGGGGCCTACGCCTTCGGGACACGGGAATACCGCCTCCAATAGAAAGGGCGCGCTTTGGACGACCTGGAATTGCTCAGGGCCGTATACCGGGCCGTTGCGTGGGAGAAGCTCTGTCGCACCGCTCCCGACGCGTCGCGCGAACGGGTGGACGAGCTGTTCCGGCGCCTGGCGCAAGCCCTCGAATGCTGCCCGGAAGGCGAGCGAGCGCCGGGCCCGTCGCTGCGGAAGGCGCGCCTGCACTGTGACGGCGCCTCCAGGGGCAACCCCGGGCCGGCGGGAATCGGGATGGTACTCTGCGCTGCGGATGGAACCGAAATCCAGGCCTGGGGCATGCCCATAGGCCGCGCGACCAGCAACGTGGCGGAGTACAGGGCGCTGATCGCGGGGTTGGAGCGCGCGCTCCAGCTCGGGGTGCGAGAGATCGAAGTCCTCTCCGACAGCCAGCTCCTCGTGCGCCAGCTCACCCTCCGCTATAAGGTCAAGAGCCCGCGGCTCGCCCCCCTGCACGAGAAAGCGCGTTCGCTCCTGGAGGGCTTTCAGAGTTGGGCGGCTCGCCACGTCCCTCGGGAGGAGAACGAGAAGGCCGACCGGATAGCGAAGTCCTTCGATTCGTAAATTCGACCACGAATTTACTCCCTCAGGACTGAGTGTGCTGAGCGAGCAACGAGCCAGACTCCGGGTGTCAAACATGTTGGCGAACTTGCGAGCCGAAGCGCGAAGGACCAGCTCAAGGAGCCGACCGACGCAACCTCCTGACTCGCAGGGTCGGCGGCGCACCTCGGCGGTCGGTCGCCAAGAGCGAAACCAGGGAGTGAAACCATCCCCCCGCCAACCTTGACCAAAGCAGCCTTTCAATCATACTCGCCGTAAGTATGATGCCCGTCACGCGTCTTGCGCGTGCGATTCCCCGGCCGCGTCGTAGGCGTAATACACGGCCCCTGCGCAGCCGTGCAACTATTCCTGTGTCCCAATGACCCAGTCTCCCCTCGCATCGAGTCCCGCGACACACCGGCGAGCCCGCGAGGCATCCTCCGCTGTTACACGATCCCAAGCCTTGACCAGTTTTTCGATTCTGGGTAGCATACTTCTTGCATCCGGCCCGACGTGTCTTACCATCCGAATAGCTCCAAGCCGAACTGACCTCCGTCGAGAAACCAGCGCATCTTCCAACTCCGACACAATGCGATCGTCCAGGAGTGTGTCTGTAATCAGCTCAAGGACAGACCAGTCCGGTAGACGACCCCAGTGTTTTGAGCCGACCTTGCACAGCGCTTCCGTTAGTTCTCTGTGAGCATCTCCACCCAGCCGAGCGAGAGATAGGTGCAGAATGACCTTCTCACAAAGTTCCATTGGTTTGCCGAGCAGAGCACGTAGCTCCTTGAGCTGCTTGACGTCAACAGGCCCGGGCGCCAGGCGGGCGTAAGGTATCACGGCTAGTATAGCCAGATCATTAGTACCGATCTCTCCTATAAGTGCCCAAAGACTTTCTACTATTGCAGCATTGCCCTTCAGCTTGGGAGCAACATAACACAGAGTCAGCATGTATATGGGTTCCCCAAGAACAACTGTGTCACACGGCGGCGCCCCGATGGTCCGGGCCACTTCACCCATCCATTCTTCACTCTTGTCGCCCCTTGCGGCCAGCGCTAAAGTCAAGTACATTCTCTTGCACGGAGAAGACTGGAAGAAAGAGGCGAGCTGAGCCAGTTCCGTGGTCACGGTGGGTGAAGGGTTTTCCGCCAGCGCCAACGCCACTGCGAGGTTTGGCAATAGGGGTTCTCGCCTATTGTCACGCAGGGCGCACTTCACCTCTTCCAGAACCATCTCATCGGAGCCGGCTTCTCCCCGAGCTATTATCTCTGCAGCCTTGAACCTGAACTCATCCAGACCTGCGCGGCGCAGGTACTCGATGAGTGGCTCCACAGCCTCAATCTCAATCGGACGTATCTCCGATAATTGACGAAGCTGCTTTAGCGCCGCAAACCCTTTGTCACCCCTCACATCTTCGTCGGGCCCGAGCAACACTGCAATGAGTCCATTTGTCAAATCTTCGCCTGATTCAGGCGGATCGGGCTGCTGTGGTCGGGAAACGATTGTAACGCACATGCATACTAACATTGCGATCACACGCGCGATGCTGTTCATCGTCGTCTCCTTTTGATTCTGGCTCACCCCCACTTACGGCCCGCAAGGCACGCCATAACTTTCCCGATGCCTCCGGATCGAACGGGGGAGAATCCCCCGAAGGCGGCTACTGCTCATCCCCTTCCGCATCTTCTTCCTTCTTCACCAGGCGCAGGTTCCTGAACCGCACCGGCTCGTCAGCAGGGGAATAGAAGAACAACGAGAAGCTGTAGACCCTGCCGGCCACGATGTTCTCCGCCACCGCGCCCTTCTGCGTTGCGGTCAGATACTCGTCTGCATCGTTCCCAATAGGGCCTTCTTGCATTTGGCCGTCCTCCACTGTCTCCATTAGCTCCCGCGCGGGGGTATCGGTGATGTCGTCCTTGTTGACGTTTAGGTCGCCGCACGTATGTTCCCAGCTTCTGTCTGAACCTGTCCTTCCAGTAAAGAAGATGCACCTACCCCTCTAATCTCGTTGCGGCGCGCTATCGTTCTCAGAGCCTTTTCCAGCATCATCCTTTCTTCTGAGCTGCAACAGTGCCTCGCTAGCGTGTCTACGAACAAAGCTCCTCTTATCATGCAGAGCCTCACGCAGATAGGGTTCAGCCCTGTTGTCCCCAATCAGACCCAGTGCGTGGCAGGCGTTGGCCCTCACATTTCGGTCCATGTCTTTGGCAACTATCTGGCAAAGAGCCGGGACGGCCCGCCGATCGCCGAGCCTTCCCAATGATGACGCCGATTCAATGCGTACCCATACATCTTGGCTCCCCAGCGCACTTATGAGAGCCGGTACACTGTTGCTCCCGCCAATACAGCCCAATGCGTAGGCGATTTGCGCAGGATCAACACGCGGGTCTTCCGACTCCAGCAATGTAAGCAGAATTGCCTCTGCGCCGTCCAGGTCCCGACCCACCTCAATCCATTCTTCGAAGCTAATCCTGGGAATTATTAGTCCGCCACAAACTTCCCTGAACGGCACAAGCTCAAGCCATTTCAGGACTACCCTTTCCTGATTTGGGCTCTTGCCTTGTGGGGCGTGGAGTCTTGCCACACCAACCCAACAAGCCAGAAGAACTCCAGCAACCAGTAATGTCCCTAGTAACAGAAGGCGTATGAGCTTTGGCGTAGTCACTGAACTTACTCCACAGAGGCAAATGGGACACCCGAGGCGTGGGGGTACTGGAGACTGTTCCTCACCTGAATTCGACTCTATTTCGTATGGCGCCTCCGGCGCTCCCCCCGGGTCTCAAAGCCATCTGGGATGCCTCAAAAGCGATAAGGGGTTCTCCAGGCCAATCTCCCTCAACTTAGATTTCCAATCTTCCTCATCCAACCCCAGGAGAACCTCACCGGTCGAGGTATCCAAGAGAAAATAGCCAGGTATTGATTCACCAAACTTGTCTGCTCTGGGTGAAGTAACCAACCAGCCAAAGACATAGTTCCCGCGCACCGCAATTTCCTGAATGTCTGGTGGAACCACGCATTTGCGGCCACGAGGAGAGCCTCTTCGGGTCCAGATCATCTTGGTGTGCGTGTTGGTACGGACTAACTCATATCCGTTCGGCAGATCCTTGGCATAATCCCCCATTGAGCAACATGGGAAAAGTGACACAACACCCATCACTAACATCCCGCAAAACTTGCGTATGCTTGCCATCGCTTCACCCCTCTTCCGTTACCTAATTACAGCAGCCCATAATGCCCCGGGTCGTACTCGTATTACGTCGTAACGCCCAGCGCATCATCGAGGGCGGTTACTGCTCATCGCCTTCCGCCTCTTCTTCCTTCTTCACCAGGCGCAGGTTCCTGAACCGCACGGGCTCGTCAGCAGGGGAATAGAAGAACAGGGAGAAGCTGTAAACCCTGCCAGCACCCTGAATAGCGGTGCCAAAGCGCCATTTGCTTGCCCGGGACTTGAAGCCGTTGCCCTTCAGAGAAAACGAAACGCCGTCCTGCCGCCCGGCCTTCACCCAGATGGGCCGGCTCTCGAAAAGCGCCCGCTCGGGGAGCGTCCACACGCCGAGGGCCACCTGGAGGGCCTTCGGCGCGTGGAAGTCCACCTTCACCTCGTCGTAGCCCCGCACGTCGCAGGCCTGAAGGATGGTTACCACCCACTTGTCCTTGTCGCCCCCTTTGAGCCTCGCCGTGACGAACTTCTCCCCGGCCCCCATGTATTCTTCGATACGCAGTTCGGCAGGGTTGCCCCAGCTCTCGCTGGTCCACCGCAGTCTCTCCGTGCCGGCGTCCAGGACCACCTCCTGCGGTTGAGTCGTGAGTTCTTGCTGCACTTTTCGCTGCTGGGAGAGGAGCCACTCTGCGCGTTCCCGCCGTGCCTCCCTCTCCGCTTCCAAGCTTTTCTTCTCCTCGGGCTTGACCCATCGGCCCTCGAACTGCACGAGACCCTTCGCCTGCATCTCTGCAATTCTGGCCTGGCGGCGCAGTTCATCCCGCTTCTCAGGAGGCATCCACTCGCCCTCGTAGAGGACCCATCCCTTGCTTCCGTGTTTCACTTCGTCGGTGCTGAGGAGGCTCGCTGCGGTTTCCTGCATTTCGCGCACTTCGTCCTCCGGGCAGCCGTAATCTTTCCCGAACTCCACGACGGCCTCCAGGTCCTCCCTGGCGCCCTTATAGTCCTTGCCTCCCACTTTCTGGCGCCCTCTGGCCAACAGGTTTCTCATCTGTCCGGCGATGCCGCGCCGCCTGTCCTGAGCGGCTTTCAGGATCTTGATCCTCTCCCCTGCTTCGCTTATCACCTCGAAGCCGCCGCCCCCTCCGTAGTCCCGCTGGAGGCGCTCGGCGGCGCTGCGCGCCTCCTGCCAGGCCATTGTCGCCCGGGTTTCCTGGCACGGGACGTCTGCCTGGCGGGCTGCAGAGACGGCCTTGCTCACGGCAGCCTCCGCCCTTGCCCGAGCGCGCTGACGATCGGCCTTCTGGGACCGAAAATGCAGCAAGGCAAGACCGACGCCCAGCGCTACTATCGCAAGCACAACTGCGGCGACGATGAGCGCGGAATGACTCTTTCTCGCCTGTTCAACCTTCGCCCCCTCCTGCGCCTCGACTGCCCCGGCAGGCTCCGCAGCCCCCTGAGGCGCCGGGCAGGACTTCGCGGGCGCCTTTGCCGACCTCGCGGGACGTTTGCGCCCTTCGGCAGGGCCGCTCGGCGCGATTTCCCCGGAAGGCCTCGGCCCTTCCCCGGTCCCGGCCAGACGCAGGATCTCGGCACGCAAGACGTCGCGGGGCACCTCCGTCTCGGTCTCGGCCCCCACCCGGATGGCCATCCCGCAGTGCGGGCACTTCACGGTCTTCCCACTCAGGTCGCGCTTGACCCTGTAATCGTGTCCGCAGTTCAGGC
>JAUWZH010000246.1 GCA_030615435.1 Candidatus Brocadiaceae bacterium
GCAATCCGATGCACTGGAGCCCCCAACTCTGCACGGGGGCGCGGCTTGTGCACCTGGCGCGCGGGCAGTTGACTGCGCCTCTGACTGAAAACTTGACCGGGGGCACGGAAAAGCCTTGATCCCGGGCGTAAACGATGGCAACCTCCAGGGGGGCAAGGGTGCCGGTCGGAACCGGCCAGCTGTTGACTTGAAGGAGGGGCGGGAGAGATGGTGGGCCCAGCAGCGAACGAAGAACCTGGCGCGGAGATGAGGCGATTGCGGGAGGGCCTGAGCCTGAGCCGCCCTGCTTTCGCGCGGCTGCTCGGGGTTTCCCGGCAGGCGGTCTGGAACTGGGAGCGCGGGCGTCGGCGCCCGAGTACACCATGCCTGCGCTGGGCGCGGTACCTGTCGCGCAACCTCGCGGCGGAGGATGAGGAACAGCGAGAGGCGGCGCGGCAGGTGGTGGCGGAACTCGCGGGAGCTGACAGCCAGCAAGGGGAGGAGGAGCGAAGATGAGGGTTTTCAAAAGAAGGGCGAGGGTTGATGGGATGGTTCAGGAGTCGCGGAAGTGGCACGTGGAAATCCGGCTGCCCGACGAGACGCGGCGCCAGATTCCCGCCTTCACCGACCGGCGGGCGTCAGCGGAGCTCGGACGTCGGATGGAGCAACTCGCCGCCCTTCGGGCGATGGACACACCGCCGGACCGCGGCTTGCTCCTGTGGCTCGACACGGTGCCGGGGCCGATGCTGAAGCGCCTCGCCGCGCTGGGGCTGGTGGAGGTGGAGCGCGTGGCCTCCGCGAAGCCCCTGGTCGAGCACATCGAGGACTACCGCCTGGCCCTGGTTGCCAGGGGGGACACGGATAAGCACGCTCGTCAGCAAGCGGCTCGTGTGCGGCGAATCTGCGGGGGGTGCGGCGTGCGGCGCTGGGGGGAGTTGAAGGCAGGCCGGGTCGAGGCGTGGATGGCCGAGCGCGTGGATTCGGGCGCCTTCGGGGTCAGGACGGCGAACCACTACCAGAGAGCGCTCCACGGCTTCGGGGGATGGATGGTGTTGGAGGGCCGCGGGCACGAGAACCCAGCGGCGCGGGTCGGTCGGCGCAAGGGTGACCCTCTTCGGGTTCGCCGGGCGCTGACCCTGCCGGAGCAGCGCGCCCTCGTGGCGGCCGCCGAGTCGAGCGGCGAGGTGGCGTGCGGCATGGACGGGCCGTCGCGCGGGCTGCTCTACCGCCTGGCGTTGACGACCGGGCTCCGGTGGGGCGAGCTCGGCAGCCTGCGGGCCCGGAGCTTTGACCTGGGGGGGATGCCCCCGACCGTGACCGTGGTGGGCGCGTACACGAAGAACCGCAAGACGGCGACCCTGCCCCTGCGCCCTGACGTCGCGGCGCTGGTGGCCCGCGTGCTGCGCCGCGCCCTGCCGGAGGCCGTGCTGTTCCCGAACAAGCGGAAGGATAAGGGCGCGACGATGCTGCGTGTTGACCTGGCGGCGGCAGGGATCGCCTACCAGGACGCGCAGGGGCGGGTGGTGGACTTCCACGCGCTGCGGCACACGTTCATCACGGCCCTCTGCCGCTCGGGCGTGCATCCAAAGACGGCTCAGACGTTGGCGAGACATAGCTCCATCACCTTGACGATGGATGTCTATACGCAACCTGCAGCGCTGGAGACCGGGGCCGAGGCGGTGGGCCGGCTACCGGGGCTCGAGGCCGACGCGGGGAAGGCGCGGGAGGAGGAGGGGCGGCTCCGAGCGACCGGGACGGGCTGACGGACGGACTTCTTGGCAGTCACACATAGGGAGAGGAGTGGACCCACAACATGGCGGGGAAATGGCGAGTTTGCCTGGATTGCGGGACCGAGTGGCAAGCCGACGAGGCGAAGGGGACGGCGTGCAAGGAGTGCGGCGAGAGCCTGAGTTCTTCGGCGAAGTGTTGTCCAAACTGTGGATCGAGGTGGTTGGAACAGAGGCGGACGGGTATTGGCTGCCTCGTGATAGTAGCGGTAGTCATACTCCTGATTATTTTCCTTTGACGACGCGTGGGAGGTGTGAAGGATGGTGCTGAAGATAAGAAGATCACTGCGCTTAGGGATTGTTGTGATTCTGGGGGGAGCAGCGATAGGCGTCTCTGCGCAGGTAGGTCGGCAGGAGTTCATAGCACTTCAAGAGAGGGTGACGGCACTCGAAAAGAAGGCGAGCTATAACAAGGCCAATCTGGGCTTGCTGAAAATGCGGGTCGAGAGGCTGGAAGAGGTTGCAAAAGGCCAGAAAGAGGCGGAGTTGGCCGAGGCGAAAGCGGAAGCGGACAGGCAAGCTGCTGCGCAATCGCCGCTTCTTGAAGGGCGTGACCTCATAGCGTGGAAGCTGGCAAAGGCAGAGGCGGAGCAGTGGTTTAGAGGCTGGTCGGACCTAAACAAATTTCAAGGCTCTTATGGCTCTAAGCTGCTTCGTGAGTCGGGGGGCCCTCCCAGCTTCTCAATGGAGGTACATCCAGCTGAGCGTAATATGACGAAAACAAGCACGGGCGATTACCGGTTTGTGTTTCGCTGTGAGAGTGAGTGGCCAAATGGGAAGAAAAATAGTGGTGAGTTTCAGGTCAACGTCATAGACTTTGAGACTGAGCTGAGAATCGGGATTAAGCAGTTTGTGGCAGATAGATGAGTACCCTGCAAGGAGAGGAGTAGTGATGGGATGGGGCAAACGACGGGCACTCGCACTTGACCTGGTGCTCATCTTCGTGAAGGACCGGCGTGCCCTGATTGCGGCGGGCACGCTATGCCCACAGACCCCGATCGCGCCGCTTGCCATCAGGCTTACCACGCGCGGCGGAGTGTTTGCGCCACGCTACTGAAATGGCTGGAAGTCGAGCTCGACAAGCACGCCGCCTACGCCGAGAAGGAGGGCCTGAACTGGGCGCACGCTGGCGACCTCGGCCACCGTGCGGGACAAGCTCATCGAGTTGCTGGCCTTCCTGGCGCAGCGGGACGAGGCCGATATCAAGCAATCCCTGGCCGCCGACGGGGAAATGTGACCGCATATTTGACTGCAAATGACCGGAAAACACGCGACTTCACGCCACAATATGCGACAAAGGGAAGGGAGGGGCGTTGATGCGAAAAGGCGCCCTAAAGGCCCCAGGAGGCCCTCAGAGGGCCGGAGGGGCTGGCACGCCGGGGGGGACTCGAACCCCCGACCGTCGGATTAGAAATCCGATGCTCTATCCACTGAGCTACCGGCGCACCGTCGCGTTGTCTGGACACCTTCGAGAGAATCGGCCCCCGGACTTCTCACGAGTGTGCGGCGCCGAGATCACCAGCCTGCGCCTCGGGAGCGCCCACACAATAGGACCCCACTCCGCGGGAGCCCCCGTCCCTCTGAGCTCAAAGCCACGGAATGTCGATGTGAATGCCCTGGGATCCCAACGTGGGTCCTCCACGGTGTCACCTCGCAGAATAGCCGATGAAGCAGGCCGAAATCAAGGCAGACACGCGCAGATTGCTCGCACGGGTCGTGTGGTCCTCTGCAGCAATTGCCTCTACTTGCTTTCATGGCTCACAGGGCCGGAGCAACCTCCACGATTTCCCACCGCCGCTGCGCGTCCGCGCCGGAAAAGACGACAGTCTCTCCCACCCCGCGACCCATGAAGGCCCGGCTAAGCGGCGCTTTATAGGAGTAAACGCCGGCCGCCGGCTCGGCATCCCACGGCCCGAGGAACTTCAACATCTCGAGCTCCCCGGACTCCAGGTTCCGGGCACGCACCAGACTTCCCACGGTGACGTGCGGCACCTGAGCCATCTCGCGCGTAATGAGGCGCGCCCGGGCGAGTTCATCCTGGATCTCGGTGGTCTTGTGCGCCAGGCGGGCGCGCTCCTCCAGGGCGGCGGTGTACTCGGCGTTATCGCTCAAGTCTCCGAAGCCCGCCGCCTCGCCGATCTCCCGGAAGACCTCCGGCAGACGCTCATGCACGATGCGCCGCATCTGTTCTTGCCGCTTCTTCAGCCCCTCGGCCGTCGTGTAGATCACCTCTTCTTCCCACGGCGGCACGGTCGTGCGGAACAGTTCAGGCCTGGAGCCGCGTACCAGTTTCGCCAGCTCGCCGCGCGCCTGCTCGCTGAGGCCCGGGTTTCCTTCCACCAGGCTCAACATCTCGGCCACTTGCGTGTCGTCGGCCCCCTCCAGCGCCTTCCGCACGCCCAGGCTCCCCTC
>JAUWZH010000321.1 GCA_030615435.1 Candidatus Brocadiaceae bacterium
CGCCATTCTCGCCGGCCTGGCCTTCTCATATCTGTGTGCCTCCCACAGAAACCCGCTTTATCTGCCAACCGCCTGGCCGGCCAGCGGGCAGGTCAGACGGTCCCAGCCTGCCCGCGCTCGGCCTATTCGCCCTCTGCTGCCAGCGTTTCGGTCGGCTCCTCGCTGCGCGGGAGGCGGCGGACCCACAAGAGGATCTGTCTGTGGGTGCTATAGCCGACCTCGAGCGGCAGAACTTCATCGAGGCTCCCTGCCGGGCCGTTTCGAGGGTCCCCGTCCCGCGCGGCCCAGCTCAGAAGGCGGACGGCGTTAGATTGCTCGTCGGGCTCCACATCTTTGACCGGCCCGCGTTTCTCGCAGAGGCTCAGCTCGCCACGGGCATACTTGAACCGCTCCTCCATGGACTCCCGGAACACCTTCCTGGTCCAGGGTTGTATCAGGCTCGCGCCCACGATGGTCCAGTTGGGCCCAAGCGGAGGCGCGAAATCCTCCGGCCCATCAACTCGCAAGATGAGAAGCCTGTCCTTCGCCTCATCTCCCAAAACCCCAGTCTGCAGAACTGCTCGCACCGCCGATGCCGAGGCGAAGCGCCCATCGCCATCCCGAAAACCGTGCTGCCTGAGCCGATTATCGGCACTGTGGTTTGGGCGTGGGTCAAGCTGTGCCATTGAGGAGGGCGCACCCGTGAAGGGCCGGAGGCCATCCTTCCCCTGGTAGCGGTTGCCGTTCCGTGATCGAAGGCCTGGCCTTTGGGGGAGGCCCCGATTCCCGCCTCAGCCGTGTTTCACCCGTGCAGAACCGGCCGAGAGAACGGGCGCTTTTCCAGATTTTTCCCTTGACATCGGGCTCAGGTGGCGGATAATTGTTAATAGCGCCTGAAGATGGGCATACTGAGAGAGGGCCCTGGCCGGCTGGCCGGGGGAAAAGAGAGTTGCCCATGCCACGCCGCCGAAAGTTCCAAATGCGTTTGAATATCTTGCTTTATCCATGCGAGGAGGACAGCAACAAGTGGGTTGCGCACTGCATGAAGCTGGACGTGCTCGCGGTGGAGCGGGATATTCCAGGGGCGATTCTGCTCCTTGACGAACTGGTCAATGACCTGGTTGACGATGCAAAAGCGGATGGTACTCTTGAACAGATCTTCACGCCCGCCCCAGCGAAGTACTGGCAAATAATGCTGTTTCATGCTGAGCGCTACAAACTGCCCCGAACGATCCGCCGGCGACGGTTCCAAGCCCCCCTTCCCATTGACCGCGTAGACTACGCTCAAGCGGTAACATGAAGCCGCCTCGAGTAGTGAAGCTTCGCGATCTCAGGAAGCTCTTCGGCCGATACAACATCTCCCTGGGCCAGGGGCGCAAACACTACATGCTCCGCTCTGCCGACAGGAAGAAGAAGCACCCCATACCACGGCGCAAAGAAGGCGCCGACATAGAATGATCATACATTGAGCAGGCTCGGCGCAGGTTCGGGTTGACAGAAAAGGA
This sequence comes from Candidatus Brocadiaceae bacterium, assembly GCA_030615435.1. Classification (GTDB taxonomy): domain Bacteria; phylum Planctomycetota; class Brocadiia; order SM23-32; family SM23-32; genus JAUWZH01. The sequence continues at coordinate 1,485 of JAUWZH010000321.1, forward strand.
CGGCATACCGGACGAGGAAGTCTACGGTCTCCGATAGAATTAGCAAGCGCCTTATGCCTCAGGACCGTCTGAGGAACAACATTTGGGAAACCGGGCGGATTCCGGTCGAAAAGGCCGCCTCTCAGGGCAGAATACGTGGGTTTTGAGGGGGATCCTGGGGCATTTCATACTCCCTGGCGAAGCAGTATCAAGGGGGACCGAAGGCGTCCAGGATGCGCCCCCGCCGAATACCTCAGAATGGCTCATTTCAGAGCGGTTTTTCACGCGTCCGAAACTAACCCTCATCCCTTTTGCTACCCCCTAACCCTGCACGTATCTCGCCTTCCTGCCCCCCGATTTCGGCCATTTCGTTTGTTTCGTTTGTGTGTCCGTTGTACGTCTTTTGCTCTGCCATTATGGCAGGACACCGGTCCTTTGCCCTTCCTTCAAATGCCGTTGAAACCCCCTTCAAAGCCCCTCTGAAGCCCCTTTCACGTTTTGCGCATTTCTTCCCCATATCTTGCGCATAAACGCCTCTTTTTCTCCCAAACTTCCAACCGATGTCCGTGCCCCAACTCCGCCTCCTGTCTTAGCTTACGTCTGAAATGATACTTTCTCATTCTCCACGCCCCCCACGACCGAGGCGCAACAGGGGCGGAAGCGATAGCAACGAAGAGCCTTCCGTCCCCCTTCGGCATCCATGCCGGAGCACAGGACAGGCTTCACCGTTCGGCACTCGCGGCTACCCATCCAGCCGCCGGTGAAAAAGCGGGCGCCTAAACGAGGGGCCGCAGGTAGGCGTGGGAAGGCTCTGTTGCGCAAATGTAGGGAAGTCGTGGAGCGTTCTTTCGCGCATTGCTATGAAACGGGTGCGATGCGTCGAACCCACCTGTGAGGTCACCTGAAAATACTCAAACGGCTGCTGGTTCATGTGGCTGGATACAACCTTGCGCTGGTGATGGGACAGGCGTTGGGATTGGCAAACCGCGGGGTCTCCAAGGCCAGGCCTCTCGCACTGTTTCTAACATCTTGGGGGTGATTTTCGCCCTGCTTCATCGCCCCTGCCGACGCTGCGGGCCACTCGGTCTGTTCTCAGCCAATTTGGACAGCCGAAAGGACCAACGCCGTCTACTGCTCGCTGCATGACTCAAAACTGCAGCAATTGCCCTTTTTCAACGGCCGACTAGTGGACTGTTAGAGAGTTCGTGTTGAGTTTTGGGCTTTGAGGATTTGCTCGTTTTGGGCGTCTTTGTTGCGCCAGCGTAGGTACTTCTGCATGGCGCGCGCAATGGCTGTGTGGTTCGGGTAGTCGCTGTTGTCGATC
>JAUWZH010000217.1 GCA_030615435.1 Candidatus Brocadiaceae bacterium
CACCATCACACACCCCGCCACCCCCAAGGAGCACGAGTCCATCGGATTATCCCCCCACCTACCGACAAGCCACCTGCCCCTCCGATCGGAATAGTACCGCCCTGCGTGGAGCCAGGTCAAGCTCTTGAGTGCGAGGAGCGCACCAGCGGCTACCCGATGGCCCAGAGCTCCCACAGGCGTGCGAGGTCCCCCGCGTTGCCCCGGTTGTTCTTGATGGCCGAACGCTTCGCTCTCGCAGGGCCACAGATGCTCCGGAAAGGACAGTGCGCCTCGCAATAGCCGCTTCCGCCCGGGCTGTCCTGGGGCAGCGGAAAGAAGTCGCCCGCGATGATGCCGTCCACAATGAGCCGGAGCACGCGCCGCAGGTCTTCGCTTCGCCGCTCCAGATCATCGAGTGTGAATTCGTCCATGAACTTCTGCTCAGCGGTGAACAGGTACCTCGCCCGTCCTTCGCCCCGGCCCAGCAGGCTGGAGGCCGCCAGCAGGTAAAGCGGCAGTTGGAGCTGCCGGCCGCCTTGAAGCGAGTTCTTCTTATGGGACCTGCTCGTGCCCGACTTGTAGTCCAGCACCTGAATCCCCCGCCCGGGAAGCCCGTCCACCCTGTCCACCCGTCCCTCCAGCTCGATCGCTTTGCCGGGCCCCATCGGCACGGCAAAACCTCCCGCATCCTCTCGCGGACCGAACGCAAATTCGCAGTACTGCGGCACGGCGTCAGAGTCCTTATCCCTTTCGGCCCTCAGCACCCGTCGGAACTGAGCGAGGGCCTTCCGTTTTCCGGCAGCCCACGCCGCAGGCCGCGCCGCCGCGTGGGACGCGCCGATTCGTTCCAGTTCGCGTGCCGCAGACTCCTCGATCCCTTCTATGTCCGCATCCGTGACCTCGCCCAGGGGGCGGCCAATAAGCTCTCGTGCGTAAACGGCCCGGAACATGCCGTGGATCAAGTGCCCCCACTCCAGAGCCGGTATCTCGACCTCTTCAGCGGGCTTTTCCAGCTCCTCGACGTTCAAGACGTGGCGCAGGAAGTAATCGAACGGACAGCGCGCGTAAGTTTCGAGCCGACTCGGGCTGACGGGCCGCACAACAGGAGCATATCTCTCGCCCAGGCGCCTCAGCAACTCCGGGTCCCGGACTTTCCCGTCGTACGGGCCGAATTCCCTGCGTGACCAACGCTCCATGTCCATCTCCACGGCTTTCCGGAAGCTGGGCGAAAGCTCTCCGGTATAGCGGACGGCCTGCTCTCTGTTCGCAGCCCGCCTGTGCACGGACAGGTCGTATTCCCAACCGTCCAGGGCATCGCGCCCGGAGACGAGCGGATCGAGTCTGACCCGCCTCACCAGCCCGCCGAGGGTGCCGGCCTCTATGCTCTGCGGCTCGACAAACTGATCACAAAGGGCCTCGCAAGCCTGATGGACAAAGCGGGAAGGAACCCTCGGCCTGCCCGTGTCCTGCTCAAGGCGTGGATAGGTGAGGACCACGGCGCGGCGCGCAGAGCCGAGCGCCAGGCGGAACAGGTATCGTTCCTCTTCGGGCTGCCTGCGCTGAAGCGGCAGCTCTCCGCCGCTGAGGGGCTCACTCAGGGCGTTCAGGATTCTCCTGTCGCGATCGCTCAGCAGCGGGTCCCCCGGTATCCGGCGCGGAAAGCCCTTTTCCAGAAGGCGAGGCACGAACACAACGTCGCCGGTGGCCCCTCGCGATGTCATGATGCCGCAGAAAGCCACGGCGCTGTACTGAAACCTCTCGCCCTTCCGGCTGGTCCGGCGCAGACTGCGTCCGAGCACCCATGCGGCGCGGCGCACCTCCGCCCGCACGCCTGTCACGTCGAGTGCAGAGAGGCCGCGCACCAGTCCGAGCACCGCGGCCCGGCCTTCTTCTCCCGGGGGAATGAACTGCTCGGCGAGCCCTTCGAGCCTGCGCGCCATCCCGTCCCAGGTGCGCACCGAGCGCAGTCCACGCACTTGCTGGAAGAATTCGCGCAGAAAACCGCACGCGATCCGGCCCAGCCTGGCCTCCCCGCGCAGCGCCGTGCCTTCGGACTCCGGTTCGGCCCTCTCTGCAAGACCGGCCTGCGAGTCGGCCCACCGGGCCATCCCATCCAGCCAACCGTCCCAGCCCTTCACGATCCCCGCCAGACGAGACAGCCGGTCCAGCGCCGTCGCGTGGAGATCTGCGGGCCAGCGGATGTGCGCCACCGAGAGGAACTCGACTACGTCAGCGCGCTCGGCTTCGCCCTCGGCAAGTTCCAGGAGGTTGAGCACGATGCGACCGGAAACCGTCCCGGCCAGGGGACGGCCCTCGTTCATGTAGTGGCGGATTCCGGCCCTGCCGAACGCCTCGCTCAGCCCCTCGGCCACTCCCTCCGCCGCCCGCGCCACCACAAGCGCGTTGAGCGGTCCGGAGGCATCGCGAAAGCAGCGCAGCACCTCGCGGGCGACCTCCTCGGCCTCAGCCGTCTCTCCGGGGCAATGCACGATTCTCACCGATCCGTCCGGGGATGCAGGAAGCGGCGAGTCTAGACCGGCCCCTCCCCGGCAGGACCGCTGGTGTCTCGAAAACATCCCGCAGCGAAGCCGGCGGAGGTCGCTTTTCCGCGGAACGTCCCCGAGTAGCTCGACCCGGCGCGCACCCAACAGCTCTTGCAGGAACTCCACGGTCGGAGAGGCGTACTCGAATCCCGGCCGGGGCCCGGAATCCTCCTCGTCCCACAACAGGTAGGCCTGCATCCCGGCGGCCATCCCGGCGACCCGCCGCACCAGTTCCCTCTGAAGCGGCGTCAGGTCGTAGAAACCGTAGAGGAGCGCGAAATCCGGCGCGTGCGTCCCACCCTTGGCCGCATCGTGGCCGGGAGGACGGGCCGCCTCCCGCAGCAGGTCCTCAACGTCGTAGAGCCCCCGCTGCTTCTTGAACCGTTCCAGAACCTCCCACAGGGAGGCGAGTTCACCGAGGCGATCGGCAGCGTCGCCCTTCCCCTTTCCCAGGCGCCCGGCGGCCCCCCTCAGGGTCTCGGGCGACCAGAGGCAGTTCTTCAACAGCTCAACAGCGCGGAGGAGCGCGCCGACGCTGCCGGGAAAACCCCGAAATCCTGCAAAGTAGCAATCCCCGGGCAGCTCCCGAAGGGCCTGCTCCAGCACCAGTTCCCCTGCTCCAGGCGGAATGGGCCGCAACCGCCGTCTTGCCAGAGAGGAAGTCGCCAGGGCCGCAGCCGCGTCCCGGAGCGTCATGGCGCGAATGCCCATGACGCCTCCCAGGGCCGAAGCCAGCATTCGCGTCAGGTGCAGCGCGAGGATGTTCGTAGGCACCAGAAGCCCGACGCAGGGCGAGGAACGGCTCGCGAAGGCACGAAGCTCCGAGATAAGGGCGTGCTCAAGCCTTTCGAAAGAACGAGCCCCGAAAATCCGGCCGCTTCCCATGATGCCTGCACCCGAGTTCACCTTGTGGCTCGTCAGCAAAGGGCACAATCCGCAACGGCCCCCACCCACCTCGCAACTGCGGGTGCAGCATAACCGCCGAGGCGCCTCACTCGCAAGCTGGCGCCTGCGACGTCCCCCCCCTTGCCGAGCCAGCGCCCCCACACAGACCCCGTGCCCCGGCGCCGCGCAGCGGTTGAGCGGCACCAGGAGGGCGAGAGAGGGATTCGAGACCGGCTCCGCCGCGAGACAACAGGACTTGCGCCGGCCCGGCTCCTTCGGTAAGAATGATCCTCACGAGTCGTCGCCCGGGGCAAGGCGCTGAATCCTGTGTCGCATGTCGGGTGTCGAGCAAGGAGCAAGGAGAGATGAACCTTCGCGAACGATTCCATGAGGTCATGAATTTCAACACGGCAGCCGGTTCCATCCGCTGGGAATTCGGCTATTGGGGTGCAACCGTCGACCGTTGGTACGAGGAGGGACTGGAAAAACACGCCTACCCCCGGCTCGAGCCTCCGCCGCTGATCCACAAGACCCCGACGTCGCACCTCTACCTGCCCGCCTGGACCTGTCTCAAACAAGACCGGCTCCCGCCCGGAACCGCCATTATGGCTGGCGGCCTGTACTGGCCGTCGCAGGGGTTTCCGCTGGACTTCGACGTGCGCCGGCAACTCGGCATGGACTACACGCAGACGCTGGTCAATGTGAACCTGCTGCTGTGTCCCATGTTCGACGTTCAGGTGGTCAGCGAAGACGACCAGCGGTTCGAATATGTCGACATCGACGGCGTGCGTCGCATTTTTCTCAAGGAGCAGGCGACCATCCCGACCGCCATGGGCTACCCGATTCGCGACCGGGCGAGCTGGGAAGAACTGAAGGCCGAACGCGTGCGGCTTGACAACCTGTCGGAGCGCTTCCCGGACAACTGGCCGGAGCTGGTGCGGGAGTACAGGCAGCGCGACTATCCGCTGGCGCTGGGCGGCTATCCGCATGGTTTCTTCGGCACGCTGGCGCACCTGATGGGCTATGAAAACCTGTTCGTCACTTACTACGATGACCCCGACCTGATCCACGATATCCTCGATACGTTCACGGATCTGTGGATTGCGGTCTACGAAATGGTTCTGAAGGATGTTGAGATTGATCACGTTCAGATCTGGGAAGACATATCAGCCGGCACAGGCAGCATGGTTTCCCCGGCCATTATCCGCGAGTTCATGCTACCGCGCTATAAGCGCTTCACCGATTTCGTGAAATCCAAGGGCGTTGAGTTCATCTTTGTCGATACTGACGGAGACTGCTTTGACCTCATCCCCCTGTTCCTACTGTAAAACCCTTTACGTACCGGCAAGACGGGAGCATTTAAAAACAGCATACAGAGCAAAACTGCGGAGCGCGGCGTAGAACGGCGAAAAGCAAGCAATTCAAGCGAAGCGTGCCCTTGTGGGCCGCAAGCGTAGAATTGA
>JAUWZH010000234.1 GCA_030615435.1 Candidatus Brocadiaceae bacterium
GGGAGCATCTGCCCGGGGCCGAGCTGGTGGAGGTCGCAAGCACGAGCCACGCCGCCGAGCTGGCGGTCGCCGAACGGGGCGCCGCCGCCATTGGGCACGCCGAGCTCGCTGCCGTGCACGGCTTGGGGCTGCTGTTCGACCGTATCGAGGACAGCCTGCACAACGTCACCCGCTTCTTCGTGCTCGGCCACCACATGAGCGATCCGACCGGGGACGACAAGACGGCGCTCCTGTGCAGCGTCAAGGACAAGGTTGGCGCGCTGCACGACCTGCTGGCGTCCTTCAAGCAGTACGGCATCAACATGACGAAGATCGAGTCCTTCCCCTCTCCCACCACCGCGTGGCAGTACTACTTCTTCATAGATTTCCTGGGCCACCCCGACCTCGAAGAGACGCGCGAGGCGCTGGAGCAGATGAAGGTGCAATGCGTGGAGTTCAGGGTCCTCGGTGCGTTCCCGCGCTGCCCCGATTGAGCGGCGCCGCGCGGCCGGGGACGGTTCGGGGTGGGAGAAGCAGCAGGGGGGGACAGGAGCTTGTGGAGTAGGGATATGAGAAAGCAGTTCGTTGCCGGGAACTGGAAGATGAACCTGGACCAGGAGCGAAGCCTCGCCCTCGCCGCGGAGCTCAGGAAGCAGGTCGGCTCGGTGGAGGATGTGACCCTCGCCGTCTGCCCGCCTTTCGTCTACCTGAAGGGCGTCGCCGAGGCCCTCGCCGGCTCCAGCATCGTCGTCGGTGCGCAGAACATGTACGGCGATCCCGGCGGGGCCTTCACCGGGGAGGTGAGCGGGCCGATGCTGCTGGACGTGGGATGCCGTTACGTGATCCTGGGCCACTCCGAGCGGCGGCACGTCCTCGGGGAAGGGGACCGTCTGATCAACACCAAGGTGCTTGCGGCGCTGGAGTTCGGCCTCAAGCCCATCGTCTGCGTCGGAGAGAAGCTCGAGCAGCGGGACGCGGGCCGCACCGAGCAGGTCGTCTGCGGCCAGGTGGAAAGCGTCCTGCACGGTGTGGGCCGCCGGCAGATGGCTTCCGTAACGCTGGCCTACGAGCCCGTCTGGGCCATCGGCACCGGGCGAACCGCCACCCCCGAGCAGGCCGAGGAGGTGCACGTGCTCATCCGCTGCCTGGTGGCGGACCTGTTTGACGCGGATGTGGCCGAGGATCTCATCATCCAGTACGGGGGCAGCGTCAAGCCGGAGAACGCCGGCGAGCTGTTGGCCCGTGAGAACGTGGACGGCGCCCTGGTCGGCGGGGCGAGCCTGGCGGCGCAGACCTTCGTGCCGATTGTCGAAGCCGCCCGCTCCACCGGCAAGGACTGACGCCGTGCCCTTCGCGAACACAGGCTGAGTCGGGGAAGCCGGACATGGAACCGGATAAGCTCAAGAAGCTCCTGAAGCGGATCGCCATCGTCGGCTCCTTCTTCCTGCTGGGGCTGCTGCTTTACCTGCTGGGCGGGAGCAACTACGCGCTGGCACGCTGGCTTCTGCTGAGCTACGCCCTCCTGGTAACCGCGGTGATGGTGCTGGCGATACTGCTGCAGAGCGGCCGGGGCGGCGGGCTGGCGAGCCTGGGCGGGCTCGGCGGCGACGCCCTGCTGGGGACGCGCTCCGCCACCCCTATCGCCAAGGCCACGTACGTGATGGGCGCCCTGTTCCTGTTCATCTGCATGCTGATGGCCCGACTCGGGGGTGAGGCGCCTGCTGCGCGCGAAGGCGAGCTGCCGGCCGGCGAGCGGCCGGCCGTGGAACAGCCTCTGGGGGTCGGCGCGCCCGAGGGCGCAGAAGAGACGGGTGAGGAAATGCCTCCCCCATCCGAACCTTCCGGCGGCCGGGAGGAAGAATGATCTGCAGCATGACCGGCTACGGGTCGGCGCAGAAGTCCTGCCCGCAGTGGACGGTCCGGGCGGAGGCCCGTTCGGTCAATCACCCCCAGTTGAAGGTCTCTGTGCGCCTGCCCGATATGCTGCGGCTCAAGGAGGGTGAGCTGACCGGGCTGGTGCGAGGCAGGCTCGCCCGGGGTCACGTCACCCTGTCGGTGCGCTGCAATTTCTCCGAGGACGCCCTGAGGGTCGTGGTGGACCGACGGGCGCTGCGCGGCTACGTGAAGCTCGCCCGGGAGCTTGCCGCCGCCGAAGACGTGCCGCTGCACGTGGAGGCTGGATCCCTGCTGTCGCTGCCGGAGGTGCTCGGCACGGATTCCATGCCGGATGAAGTGCTCGAGGAACTCTGGCCGTTCGTGCTCGATGCGAGCGAGGGCGCACTGGAAGGGCTCATCGAGATGCGGCGGACCGAGGGGCGGAACCTCGCCCGCCAGATGGAGGATATCTGCGAGAGGGTCCTGCGGCGTACCAGGGCGGTGGACGAGGGCGGAGAGTGTTGCGTGCGGGCAACTCAGCGCCGGCTGCAAGAGCGCCTGGAGCGGCTCCTGGACGGGGCCGATGTCCCGCTCGACTCGAACGCCCTCGCGCGGGAGGTCGCCCTGCTCGCCGATCGCAGCGATGTCAGCGAAGAGGTCGCCCGCATGGCAAGCCACCTTCAGCAGTTCCGACAGACCCTTGGCTCGGAGGGCGAGGCGGTCGGGAAGAAGCTCGAGTTCCTCGTTCAGGAGATGGCCCGTGAGGCCGACACAATGACTGCCAAGCTGCCCTCCAGCGAACTGGTCCAGGAAGCCGTCGAGATAAAGACCGACGTGCACCGGCTCCGCGAGCAGGCGCGCAATGTGGAGTAGGAAGGGGAGAGAGGAACGGCGAGTTCCGAATGGCCGATCGCGAAATAGCTGCTCGGTGGTTTTGCTCATTCGTCGTTCCCTGCGCACCGGGGGTTTGGTCATCAGGCGTTCTCCGACCCTGCTGTTTGTGCCTTGCCGCGGCGCAATAACTCTTTCCGGCGACCGGAAAGGAACGAAACCAGAAGGGATGAGCTCGCGGAGCGAACAGACCGCCTTCCTGCACCCGGAGCAGGTCTTCGTGATGTCAGGGCCGAGTGGGGTGGGCAAGAACAGCGTGGCCTCCGCCCTCTGCGAGAGCGGCAGCGCAGTGCGGGCACTGACCGCCACGAGCCGTCCCCCCCGGCCGGGCGAGCGCGATGGGATGGACTATTACTTCGTGAGCGATGAGCAGTTCGAGGACTGGCTGCGCCAGGGGCGCTTGCTCGAACACACGCGCTACTGCGGCCACTACTACGGCACGCCCGCTTTCTCGGTGAATCGCGCCGCAGAGAGCGGGCGGCCGGTGCTGCTGGTCGTTGACGTGCAGGGCGCACTGACCCTCAAGGAGAGGTGGCCCGAGGTGCGGCTCATTTTCCTCGTTGCCCCTAGCGAGCAGGCCCTGGCGCGGCGGCTGCGAAGCAGGGGACAGGAGGACGAGGCGGCGATCGCATCCCGGCTGCGGCGCGCGCGGGAGGAAACCGCACTGAAGGATCGCTACGACTGGACGGTGGTCAATGAGGGCCTCGAAGAGGCCGTCGAGGAGGTCCGGCGTATCATCGAAGGCACCTCGCCGGCGCGGTAGGCGAGGCATCTGTCCCCGGGCCGGCAGTCTTCTCGCCGGCGTGGTGGACATGCGTTGGCGCAACCAGGAAGAGCGCAAAGAACCGAGTCACGGGAGGTCTCATGCCGAAGAGTCAGGAACAGAGGATCGAAGAGCTCAGCGAGAAGGTCAGCGGGCGGTTTGCCCTCACGGCGCTGGTCCAGAAGCGGATGCGGGACTACCACCTGAAAGGGCGGGTCTTCATGCCAAGGGTGCGAAACGTGGACGAACTGTTCGAACTGGTGCTCGACCAGGTAGAGAGCGATGAGATCCGGCTTCGCTTGCCCCAGCCAACCGCCCCCGAGGGGCTTCTGGAGTCCGGTTCCGAGGCTGCATCGGAAGCCCAATCCGAGCAGTAGGCCCGCCAGGGACAAGGACCAACGAGAATGGCCTGGATCCACCCTCCGCCCGTGCCGCTCCCGTCATTGGGGGCTGAAGTCATCGCACCCCTCACAAAGCGCCCCCGAAAAAGCTGCCACAAATCCTCCTTGCTCAAGGCTCTCATCTCCTGCAATCCCAGAAAGCACGGATACGTTTTTCAAGGTGTTTCGACCGGGGTCCCCCGGGATGCGACGCGTCATGTGCTGCTCTTCGGCATCACTGCCTGGAAGCGGAGCGTTCTCGCGGCCTTCGGGTCAACAGGTTTGATCCGCACGGGCACTCCCGGCAGGAGGTCGAAGTAGTTGTCGGAAAGTATCGCCTGACCGCGATCGTCCACGTGCACACCGTGGCAATAGACCGGGCTCAGGAGCTCCAGCACGCCGTCCTTCACCGTCACGCTGATCTCGGGCTCTGCGAGGGCAAGCTCACGGTGGGGCACGAGCGGCCAGACCGATTGGTCGTCCCCGATCCCTTCCCCGCGAAGGACAGCGGCATAAAGCCATTTGCGCGGATCGAGCTCACACTCCGGCGGGATGGCGTCGCGCGCGACCTCTACCATGCCGTTGGCCGGGATGGCGATGTTC
>JAUWZH010000221.1 GCA_030615435.1 Candidatus Brocadiaceae bacterium
TTGCGGTGTTGCCGCGCCGCTGGGTGGTGGAGCGCACGTTTGCATGGTTGGGCAAATTCCGTCGACTGAGTAAGGACTACGAGGCGCTGCCGCGCAGCGAGGAAACGTGGATATACTTGGCAATGACGGGCCTGATGCTGGGCCGGCTGGGCACCGTAGCCAAATCCATGGCAGCATGAGATTATCCATACACACTCTTAGAGGAACCGGAGTGATGAACAGGGCAAGATTTGCGCTGTGGGTGGGGTTGATAGTGGGAATGCTGGCCGGGGTGGCTCTCGCTCAGAAGGCTCCTATGCCCGAGAAGGGCCGCGGGGCCCGGGCGGGCAAAACCCCGCAGGTGATCCCCGGAGAGTTCATGGTCAGGTTCAAGTCGCACCAGGCGCAGGCGGCGATCACCGAGCTGAAGGCCCGGGACGGAATCGAGCTCGCGGTCAAGCGCACCCACTACACCATTGACTGGGTGTTGGTGGAGGCGAAGGCGCCCCCGTCCACGGACAACGCGGGGATTCTCAGGAGCCTGCGGAACAACGCGAACATCCTCGCCGCAGTGCCCAACGTGAGGGTCTACGCCCTGCTCCAGACCATGCCCAACGACCCCAGGTTCAGCGAGTTGTGGGGCATGCACAACACGGGCCAGACCGGCGGCACGCCGGACGCGGACATAGATGCTCCGGAGGCCTGGGACAGCGCCACCGACGGGAGCGGGGTAGTCGTCGCCGTCCTCGATTCGGGTGTGGACTACACCCACGAGGACCTCTCCGCCAACATGTGGGTGAACCCGGCCGAGGCGAGCGGCATTCCAGGGGTGGACGACGACGGCAACGGGTTCGTTGACGACATCCACGGCTACGACTTCGCGAACGGCGACGGCAACCCCATGGACGACAACGGCCACGGCACTCACTGCGCCGGCACGATTGGCGCCGTGGGCAACAACGCCACCGGCGTGGCTGGCGTGTGCTGGACGGCGAAGATCATGGCTGTCAAGTGGATAGACGCGGGGGGATTCGGCGATGCTGCCGATGCCGTCTCCAGCATAGACTATGCCACCATGATGGGCGTGCCGATTACGAGCAACAGTTGGCACCTGGGGGTGGATTTTCCCCCGGCTCATGATGCCATAGCGGCCGCCGGTGCGGCGGGCTCGCTTTTCGTCGTTGCAGCGACCAACGATGGGGCGGACCTGGAGCAAGTGCCTGACTGGCCGGCCTGCTGGGACCTGGACAACATCCTCTGCGTGCTCGCCACGGACCACGCTGACCAGCGCGTGCAGAGCTGGTGGTCCTCCAACTACGGCGCTGTCTCCGTGGACCTCGGCGCTCCCGGCGAGTACATCCTCAGTTCGGTTCCGGGGAACAGCTACGACGTTTACAGCGGCACGTCCATGGCCACGCCCCACGTCGCCGGGGCCGCTGCGCTTCTGTGGTCAAACGCAGGGGGGCCCACGGCGGGGGGGCACGCCGCCTCCCTGTCGCACGTGGATGTCAAGACGATCGTCATGCTTGCCGTGGACCAACTGTCCTCCCTGGCGGGCCAGTGCGTGACCGGCGGTCGGCTGAACGTGGCCACCATGCTGCTGTTCCTCGACGAGGACGTGCACATTATCACCAACTCGCCGCTGCCCGTGGGCAGCCTCGATCACCCCTACAGCACGACGCTGGTGGGCTGGGGCGGCACGGCGCCCTATGCGTGGTCCAAGGTGGCCGGGGGACTGCCGCCGGGGCTGTCCCTGGATGCGACGACGGGCGAGATCTCCGGCACGCCCACAACGATCGGGACCTACGATTTCATCATTCGGGTGGCCGACTCACAGGGGATACCGTCCGTTGACGCAAAGGCGTTTGAGATGACCGTCTGGGAAGAGCTCGTCATTACCACCCCCAGCCCGCTGCCGCCGGCGACGACCGGGGTGCCTTACAGCGTCACGTTGGAGGCGGACGGAGGGGACGAGCCCTATGAGTGGTCTGGCTTGACCTCCTCGTATGAGGAAAGCGACCCCGGACCCGGCTGGATCGGCGGAGGCACGCCCCGGGGATGGAAGGACGATGACGGATCGTGGCTTTATGGGCTGCCCTTCACGTTCAACTACTACGGGGTGGACTACGATTCGGTCTTCGTGTGCAGCAACGGTTACCTGGATTTCTCCACGGCTGCAACGGACTACATCAACAGCACCGCGGGATTGATCGCGAACGTCCGCATTGCTCCGCTCTGGGACGATCTGCGCACGGACGGCTCGGTGCAGGCGCTGGAGGACATATACATCACCGAAACCACCCATCACGTGGTCATCCGCTGGAAGGCGGAGACGTTTGCAACCGCGGCGCCGGTGAACGTGGAGGTCGTGTTGTACGACGACGGCAGGATCAAGTTCAACTACGGGACAGGCAACGATGTCCGGGGGTTCTGGACGGGCGGGGCCACCATCGGCGTGTCTGCGGGCGACGGAAGCAGATACACCCTTTCCTGGCGCGACCGCGCAACGAGCATTGACGACAACGTTTCCTCCCTGTTCAGCGCTGTGGGCTTGCCGCCTGGCCTGTCCCTTGACCCGAGCACGGGCGAGATCTCCGGCACGCCGACCGAGTCAGGCACCTACGACTTCACCGTCGGAGTGACGGACTCCGGCTACCGCCAGCAGGAGGCTTTCAAGGCCTTCCAGTTGGACGTCAACGTCGGCGTCGGCGCATTCGAGCAGGGCGTGGCCTGGGTCGGCTCGAGCTGGACGACCGTGGGGCTCACGCAGCCCTTCGAGGAGCCCGTGGTCGTGGCCGGTCCCGCCACCACCTTCGGCTGGGAGCCGGGGGTGCTGCGCCTCAGAAACGTCACGTCCACTTCCTTTGAGATCAAGTTCCAGGAGTGGGACTACCTGGACGGCTGGCACCCGCCGGAGATGTTTCACTGGATAGCCGTGGAGCGCGGGACCTACCAGCTCGCCGGAGGAGCCACGTTCATCGCCGGGAAGCGAGACATCAGCAACACGAACGTGCACTCGCCGTCCTGGGAGGACTTCGCCGAGCCGTTCGAGAGCGCGCCGGTCGTGCTGGCTCAGGTGCAGACCTTCAACGGCCTGGACACGGTCACCGACCGCCTCTGCGAAGTGCATCCGAGCGGGATGTTCTTCGCCATGCAGGAGCAGGAGGCCTACGGCTGGCACTGTGAGGAGACCGTCGGCTACATCGCGATGGAGGAAGGCGCCACGGAGCTCTTCGGCATCCCCTGGGAGGTGAAAAGCACCCCTACAGCGGTCACTCATAAGCCCTTCCTGTTGGTCGGCAGCGAGGGCCAGGCAGTGGTGCGCATCAGGGAGGAGCAATCGGCGGATTGGGAACAGGGGCACTGGGCAGCCGAGCGGGTCGGGTTCGTGTCCATCGCCGGTCAGCCGCCGCTTGTGGCGGACATCCAGACCTGCAACGGCTCCGACACATGCAACCTGCGCTGCACGCTGCTCGCCCAGAGCTTCCAGGTGGAGGACGGCGTCGCGGAGATCAACCACGAGTGGCAGACGGTGAACTTGTCCAATACGTACACAGATCCCGTGGTGCTGGCTGGGCCTGCTACGTATGACGGGGGGCATCCGGGGGTGGTGCGCGTGCGCAACGTGACGCCGACCTCTTTCCAGGTTCGGTTCCAGGAGTGGGATTGCCTGGACGGCTGGCACTGTCTGGAGCAGCTCCACTGGATGGTGCTGGAGCGCGGTGTCTGGGATCGCCCCGGCGGCGAGGTGTGGATAGCGGACGAGTTCCTCATGAGCAACGCGAATGTGCGCAGCCCGAGTTGGGTGCCGCTGTCGCAGACCGTTTCGCCATTCGTGGTGCTTGCCACGCAGCAGACCGCCAACGGCTGGAGCGCCGTCACGGAGCGCGTGAGTGGGATCCAGGAGGCGGGCTTCAACGTCGCGCTCCAGGAGTGCGAAAGCGCGGACGGCTGGCACGTCGAGGAGAACCTCGGTTACTTCGTCTGGGGCTATGGCGAAGGCGGGTTGCCGGTCGCCGTGGATGCGAGGCCCGCGGGCGTGAGTCGCGCGCGGGTCAGCGGCGCCGCAGCCTTGAGCAGGGCTCCATTGCAGACGTGGTATATCTACGTCGTGGAAGAGCAGTGCCTGGATGCCGAGACCTGGCACGCACCGGAGACGATCGGGTATGTCACATTCCTGGACACGCCATTTGACCAGGTCTGGTTCATCGCTGACATGCAGAGCTGCAACGGGCTGGACCCTTGCAGCCTGCGCTGCGAGATGGAGGCCGGGGAGCTGGGCGCAGATGTCGAACCTCTCGAAGCTGCCGGCTCGGCTCTGTGCTCCTTGCTGGTCCGTGCGCAGCAGGAGGGCGGCGCGGAGCTCTCCGGCGTTGACCTGACCCTCAGCACGCAGGACGGGTCCGGAGCCGAGGAGACCATCACC
Source organism: Candidatus Brocadiaceae bacterium (assembly GCA_030615435.1). Taxonomy (GTDB): domain Bacteria; phylum Planctomycetota; class Brocadiia; order SM23-32; family SM23-32; genus JAUWZH01. Next base: position 4,406 of record JAUWZH010000221.1, read on the forward strand.
GAGCCCGCTCCGCTGCGTCGAACCTGCGAGCCCGACACGCGGGTCACGCTGACGGCCCCCGCAAGCATCTCCGAGGGCGACGCCCTGCTGGTCTTCTCCCATTGGGAGGTAGACGGCGAAGCGATGGCGGCGGGCCGGGCCGAGGTCGAGTTCGAGATGACAGGCGACCGCGAGGCGGTGGCGGTTTACACCGCCGCTTCAGCACCGTCTCCGGCCGGCGAGCCCTAGCGTTGACTGGAGGTAGCTCAGGTTGATCCTGGAACTCTCCTCGGGCTCCAGGGAGGTGTAATCGAGGTCTACGACGATCCAGCCGTCGAACGCGGCTTCC
>JAUWZH010000103.1 GCA_030615435.1 Candidatus Brocadiaceae bacterium
CCGTCTTGATCTCATACCCCATGCGCAAGCGCTCTTCTTCGTCGCAGTTGATCTTCTCTCTCCGCCTCGTCGAGACGTTCTGGAGGCGAAACAACTGCCGCAACGGCGCCTCGAGCGGACGGCCACAACGCTCACACAGGTCGGGGCCTTCGCCTTCGCTGATCGGATGGCAGTAACCACAGGAGTTGCACTGCTTCAGCGACGTGGTGGCTACGTCCTCTCCTTCCTGTCTTTCGTCCACGGGCAGGATCGCCTTGTTGATCACGTAGCGAGACCCCTCGTGGTAGACGACTGCCCGGGGACCGAATTCGGATATCGCCAGGAATCGCGGCCGAGACAGGAACTCGTCGCGCCCTTTCTTCCTCCTTCTGCCAGGGATGAATGCCGACAGCGGCAGTCTGGGGAAGTTGTAGCCGGGAAGAAAGCCTTCGGAGGCGAAGTAGCGGTAGCTGTAGAAATCCGAGTAGACCGCGCTCTGCGCCTCCGTCAGCAGCTCAATCTGCGCCTCTGCTTCGGCCCGGAGCCTCTTCGCCTTCTGCTTGTCCTGCGCGGAGCGGGATGCGTCTGCGATGATGCGGTGCTGGAGAGCCCGCTGCCTGAGAGCCGCCCGATACAGGCTGCGCCAACGATCGCAGGCGCGGTCGAACTGCTGGCTGACCTGTCCAAGCACCTCGTCAAGCCAGCCGTCGCTGTGCCAATCAGCGGCGCTCAGTTCCCGGGCGATGCTGCCGAGAACCCGTTGCGACCGTTCGAGGGCGCGACGTTTTGGGCCCTCAGCATTGACATCATTTCGGACTCCATACTGTAGCTCGAGACTCGGCTCTTCGCCTTCCAGATCCAGCACATCCTTCAGAGAGCTCCCCAAGGACAGCCCAGTCTCGGCCAGCCAGATGGCCTGCACATGCGCGCGGACGAGGTCTTCATTGGCCAGCTCCACTCGCGGAGGCGCAACTGCGCCGGACACCATGTCATCTGGGCGTTTGAAGTAATACTGGTCGTGGGAGCTGTAGGTCGTGCAGTAGGTGAAGACCAGGGCAGGCTGCCCACTCCGACCGGCGCGGCCGCTCCGCTGGGCGTAGTTGGCGGGAGTCGGCGGCACGTTGCGCATGTTCACTACGTTCAGCTCGGCGATGTCGATGCCAAGCTCCATGGTTGGCGAGCAGTACAGAATCGGAAGGTCGCCAGAACGGAACCGGTCCTCTCGTTCTATGCGCTGCTCGTACTTGACCTGCGCGGTGTGCTCGCGCGCCTCCAGACCAACCGCTTCCCGGGCGATTTCGGTGTAGAACCTGATGAAGAACGGATTCGCGCGCCCACCGGCCTCAGGAGGTGTGGGAACGCGTATCGGATCATGGAAAGGAGTAGTGCCGTCGCCCGCAACCCATCGCATCGCGGCGGCTGGAAGCTGGTAGCCCGGCACATCGTCTTCGTTCCTCGGCTCCTGAACTACCTCCACGAGCCCGGCCACCTTTAGCGCGTCAAGTAGCTGAAGGATCACGGTCTGCGTCTCGTCGAGATTGAGACGCCCATCGTAGTCAGGGAAGGTGGAGGAGCGGCGAAGGTACTGACCGAACCCGCCACGGGCCGACAGATGCACGTTCCCTCCGTAGTCACCGCGCCTGGCGGGTCGGGGATACAGGACCGCCGCCGTCTCCATCTTTTCGTTCTCGTCTATCGCCCAAGGCGATATGAGTCGCTGTGAGCTCTGCTGCCGTATTCGATCCCGCACTGCCTCATTCAGGTAGTCGACTTTGATCGCCAGGCCCCTGCGCATGAAATCGAGGAGTGTCTTGGAGACATGCGCACGGGTCGCGGGCTTCGCTGAGACCAAGGCTGGATGAAGCCCCCGCCACACATCGTCCGCACGGCACACTTCGTCCAGCGAGACGTACGCGACCCGCAGGAGGCCGCACTGCTCAAGGTTGGGCGCCGTAATCCTCCAGCCGCGCCGTAAGTCGTGGAAAAGACGGTAGCCCAGAACGGAACGTAGCGCAATCTTGGTTTCTTCCAGGGCCCGGAACCGCACCTCCGGATCACTGGCGTAAAGCCCCAAGGGGAGATTCAGCGCATCGAAGACCCGTTGGACGAGCTCGTCGTGCCTCAGCCCATCCTGACCAGCTTCTGCAGCAGCTGCATACAAGGCAGACCGCAACAGGCCGACCTCGACGAAATCGTTGAAATGGCCAGCTTGGAGGGATGCATCCTGACGGTTGTCCGTGAAACTGAGCAGCTTGCGTGCGCGCTTTTCCAGGCTCAGGTCGTTGCGCAAAGACCGGATCGCCGCAAGGCTGAGAATCGTGGTAGCGGTGCTACGGCCCTCCGTGCCTAGCGATGCAAGCTTCGCGAAGTCTGACTTCTGCCGGAACCCGTAGGAGACACCACAGCTCAGGCAGAACCGGAACGGAGCCGGAATGTAGTGACACTCAAGTCCGTCCCCGCATTCGACTCCACGCGCATCGGTCCTTATCTCTTCCGGACGGTGCTGTTGGCGGTCCCTTCGGATGAACGTCGTGCCGTTGCGTTCCTCCAGCCAGTCATCGGGAAGACGTTGGATCACCTCGGCTACATCGCTCGGCCAGGGCCTCTCTGTGCTCAAGTAGATGTAGCCCGCCTCTCCCTCTTCGTCACTGGCCTGGTCAGACGGATCTCGCGGGCCAAAGAGCCTAGTTCCCGTCTCTGGATCGTCACTGACGCGGACGCAGTAATACTCCTTTCCGCACTCGCGACAGAAGACCAGGGGATAAAGGAGACGGCTCCGATCCCCGGGTACGAACTGCTGCCCATGTACTGTCAGCTCGCGTTTCGCTTCCGACTCCAGTGAACTGTATACCGTATCGCCCCGGCCCACGAACTGGTGCAAGCGGAAAGCAAAGACCGGGAAGCCCGTCTGTGGGTCAGGTTCACAGCTGTAGCTGCCAAGAAGCTGCTGCTGGATGGCCTCTGCGCAACGTTCGGCCGGAACGCCGGTAAGCGCACTGAGTTCCCCGGCGGCCCCATCACCCCCTGATATGCTTCGAGGTGCGGTTCGGATCAAGCGGCCGGTGTCGGGATCGCTCGTCAGGCCGAAAGCGCCCTCGATCCAGACGGAGAGCGGGTCATTGACAAACTCGTGGTAGTCTGTGGGTGGAGACGCGTCAACATTGCTGATGCGGCGTGTCAGTTCCTCGACGAACTGGTGATCCGAATCCCGTTCTGGCGTAACACGTCGCAACGTCTCGCCGATTATGTGTTCGGGTCGGACAGTAGCGCCAAAGATCATGGATGCCACTCGCGCCACCTCGGCGCGCTGCTCGTCATGCGTTCCGGGTCCTGCCAGCGTCGCTGATGTCCCTATGCACTGAAGGTCCTCGGCTGCCAACGCGTCGCGAGTGCGCCTTACGAGCATCGCCACATCCGCGCCTTGGCGTCCCCGGTAGGTGTGAAGCTCGTCAAGAACCAGGAAACGAAGGCCGCGGGCGGCCCGGATCAACGACTTCTCATGGGGTCGGGTTAGGACAAGCTCCAGCATCACGTAGTTGGTGAGGAGTATGTCCGGCGGATTGCCGATGATTTCTTGCTTCCGCTCATCGGACTCCTGGCCGGTGTACCGCGCGAAAGTCACCGGCCCTTTGCCGTCGGGGTAGCCCCGGCAAAGGAACTTCTCAAGCTCCCCGAGCTGGCTGTTCGCCAGGGCATTCATCGGGTAGACAATGATCGCCTGGATTCCCCGCCCGGAACCTCGCTGAAGGACGTGGTTTACGATCGGGATGATGTACGCCAGGCTCTTGCCAGAGCCCGTGCCCGTCGTGAGCACCACGTCGTGGCCCTGCAGAACGGCCTTGATCGCTTCGGACTGGTGCACGAACAAGCGGAGATCGTCACCTGCCGTGTCATCCTCGGATTCGCCCTTTCCCTTCCGGAAAACGCGCGCGCATTCCGCGTGCAGTATCCCTGCGTCGACCAGCTCATCGATCGACTCGCCAGGCTCGAACGCCGGATTAAGCTGCAAGAGCGGCTCGGGCCACAGGAGGCCGCCATCCAGTTCTTCCTCGACCTTCTGCTCGATCCGCGGGGCCTTGATCGTGACGAAGCTGCGGACGCACTCCTCGTAGTCGGCGATCAGCTGATTGCGCAGCTCGAAGACGTTCATGCGGTCCCCTGGTATGAGAGTTCCGTTGGCAAAGCCAGCGAACTCAATCCGGTCTGTCCGGCTCCTGTGATACGAGCTCGTCTGTGCCGGCGGCGTGCACGCCCGGCCTTGCCCTGATCTGCCGTCATGTGCCCCTGCCTTCGGCACTGATACGACGCGGGATATCGTTGTTCCGCGCCTTGCCCGACCGCACCCATTCGTCGATCTCGTCCTTACGGAACTTCCACAGCCTCCCAACCTTGTGCGCCGGCATGGCCTTGCGATCAATCCACTTGTAGACCGTGTCGCGCTTGATCCCGAGATAGGCCGCGATCTCGTCAACGGACAGCCATCTCTCGGTTATCGGACTATCCATGCTCCTCTCCCGTTCGCGGGACCCGGAACTGCCGGCGCCGCCCGGCGTCTCACGTAGGCGATCTGTCCGACGGGTCATGTTAAATGCCATCTCATCATACCATGTGGCGACGCGGCGTCAAGTCCGAGGCCAGGATCCTCTTGGTCAGGGCCATGACCGCGCAAGGACAGGCGGGCAGGGGTGTCAGACTTGGTGATGGGATGCCGACCTGAGGACGGAGTTACGGGTCCAAAGCCTAAGGGGTGCGTCAGATGACGCACGGATAAGCAATCCGCAAGTCCTTTGCCCTACCGTCGATGTCCCCGACCAGAGAGGGCGGCAGACGTGCCGGAAAGCACAGCGACAAGAGTCTGCCTCGCCGCCCACGCACCGTCAGTCCGGAAGACATCAACATCCTCACCTGGCCATCCTTGCACGCTTGTGGACGGCGTGCGGCCAACACGCTACACGTATGCTACCACTACAGCGTGCATAGCTCATTCGGCGGGAGGAACCTGCACGCTGTTCTCATCAACGCGTAACCTGTTTCCGCCCTACTCTCCAGATCGTTCTCCCAAGCCTTCCTGCAATCAGGGCAGCACAATCGAGCGAGCATGGTCAGAGGCAGGACTCCGCTCTGGTTGAACCTGGATAGTGCCGTTACGGCTTGCGGTCTGCAGTCTCCACACCCCCGTGCAGACGCAGCCATTCTGATGCCGGACTGGAGCCCGTAGACAAACATCCGACGGCGCTCTTCCGCACGGAGTCGCTGGAGCACCAAGACTGCGCTCATCAGCCAAGGAGGTTCATAGAATCCATGCTGCCAGAGCCATCCCAGTACCGTGAAGGGCTTGACGTTGCACATCATCAGGACGACCTCATCTGCCCATTCCAACGCCTCGCGCACTGAGTCAACCGCATCCTCGACTGCCTCTCCCTCGCCCATGAAGGGAGGCTTCAAAAGCACGTGGGTTGTGACCGTCACTCCCAACTCGGCACACACTGCCGCAGCTCTCAGGAACGCCGCTCTGCCCACCCCTTTGTTGACAAACGAGTTCCTCACGAGTTCGGAGGCGCTCTCATAGCCCAGTCCGAGCTCAAGAGTCCTGCCTGCACCCATTGAACTCAGAACGCACTCAAGTTTTTCACTAGTGACGAACTCCGGGCGGGATTCAGTGCTTACTGTGCGGATGCAGCGGTGAGCGGACACTGCTTCGAAGATTGCCTGGCGGACGTCTGGACCTAACTCACAGTCGTCGAACATCGACCCCAATGGTGTCAAGTGAACGTGCCTGCATTCTGGCAGCCTGCGAAGCGCCCCCTCAGCTTGCTTAGTGAGGCTCGAATCTTGAACGTCATGGCCGAATCCATAGTTGCACATGAAGCAGCCGCCTGTCTTGGCCCACGTGCAGCCTTTCGTAACGATACAGACCATTGGCAGAACATATGGCCCTTCACTACTTCGGCACGGCAAGTAGAATATCCCGGGCGTGTCATCCGCACAGGGCGGAGCACTCTCCCTGGTCGCGCGCCCAAAAGCCCGCCACCTGGCCAGCAAGTCACTCGTATCTGTATCCACGTTCGCTAATTCCAGCCGGGATGTAGTCCTTGGCATACATGTCTTCCCACGTCTCCGGGGTTCGCAACACGCGGCCGCCCCCCCCCACGCCACAGAATGACAGCTGGGCGAGGGTACGCGAATTGCGCCGCAAACCCAATCGTATACGCCCCGACACAGTCAACCTGGAGAATGTCCCCCTTCGCCAATGTTCCCAGACGCACGCCCACACTAAGGACGTCGTATTGGGTGCAAAGCGGGCCGTATACGTCCCATATGTTCTCACTCGGGTCGTCGGCTCGAACGACCCGGATGGGATGTTTCATGTAATGAGCTGACGGTACTATATTCACCCCACCGTCCACTATCACGCTGCGCCGCCCATCGATCGTCTTCAGTGCCACTACCCGGGTCAGCAGGGACATAGCGTTGGCCACTATAAGACGTCCGGGCTCAAGGACTACAGTCACGTCCGGCTCCAAACCTTCATCGCAGAGCCCTGAGCGTATCGCAGCGAAGTAATCCTCAGTGCGGGGTACTCTCCACTCTTCAGGGTCCACCCCAATAGGAATCGCATCCTCGACAGCGAAGCCGCCCCCGCAGTCGACGTACCCTGAGTCCGCATCGTCCCGACCTATTCCAGCATCCCGGAACAGCACTGCGAGTCTCGCCGCTACGATCCTGTAGAGTTCGGCGTCCAGGATGTTCGTGCCTATGTGAACATGGAGGCCTCGCAGGCGCAGCCACGGCGATTGCGTGACACGCCGACAAGCCGCAAGTGCATCCCCGGAGTCGAGGCTGAAGCCGAACTTGGACCAGGGAAGGTCACCTATTGCAGTGTTGACCCGGATCCCAACACCACAGGCCTCGCCGTGCTGGTGACAAATGTCTTCGGCATCGGCAAGGTCCGCTTCGGAGTCCAGGTTCACAAGTGCCCCGGTGATCAAGGCTTCTTGCATGGCTGACCCCTTATAGGGGCCGTTCAACACTATCTGGTTCGGCGCAACCTCCATCCTTCGAGCAGCCCTGTATTCTGGAGTAGACACTGCCTCCGCAAGATACCCCTCCTGGTGCAGAATCGTGCAGACGCCCAAAACGGGATTCGTCTTATATGAGTACGCGCAGACCCCGTTCGGGATCTCTGCACGCAGCTTCTGAAGGACTCGGTGTGCCTTATGTCGAAGTTCTTTCTCCCAGACGACGAAAAGAGGACTCCCAAACTCGTCCAGAAGCGCCTCTACGTCACTAAGCGGGAGTCTCATGGCAGTACTCGTCCCTCCGTTAATAGCTCACCGATCCGCAGGACGGAAAAGACTTCATCCTGATATGTCCGCACCATCACGAGGCCCGTGTCATAAGCAACGCGCGAGGTGGGGTCGCTCGCCAATAGCTGCCTGAACAAGGAGCAGAGGTAAGTTCTTCCCGGCCCTGAAGGCCAGGTAGACCCAAGCGGGAAAGCGGGGATTGAGCTCGATTACTGTGAAGCGGCCATTTCTGCTATCCCTTATCGCCTCGACCTCGAGTGGGCCAACCCAGCGCAAAGCAGAGACGACGTCCTTGAAGAGGCGGAGTAGACGTGGTTCGGAAACCGTGACCGCAGCCCACGTCTTGCCCTTCTCTGTTATGCCCAGCTTCTTGATAGCCACCATCGAGAGCACGCGTGACCTTCGGTCTGCGAGGCCACAAACCGCGTACTCCTCGCCAGGCACGAACTCCTGAAGGATCACTGGCCCTCCCCAGATCGCCATGATTCTGTCCACATACACGCGCAGTTCGTTCCAGCTGCTGGCAAGGTAGGAATCGCACAACGGCCCCTTGCAGATCACCGGGAAAGTGATGTTGTTTGCCGGTAGCTTGAGGCGGCCATCTTCGAGCAGCCAAGCGGGCGGAGTGGGAACACTGTTCGCGGTGCAGAAAGAGAATAGGTTTGCCTTCTGAGTCTGTTCAACTGCATCCGCGTGCGGCAGCATGACATGCAGTCCGGCACGCTTCAACTCCTGCTCTATCCTCGCAGCTGCATGAACGTCAGCGTCGTCGCACGGAATGAGCACATTGATCCTGTGCTGCTCCTCCGTTTCGCGCAAGAGCTCGCGCATAATTTTTATCTCAGCGCCCGAGCTCGGGAAGTACCTCACTTCCCGACAGGGAACACGCCCAGAAAGGCTTGCCGCAACGGGGTAGCCTTCGAGAAGGATGACGCTGAGATGCTCTTGACAACTCTCTGCCAGACACTGAGCCACCACGGGCCCTGGTCTGGCAACGTCTGTGCCCTGGACCCCAGATATCGCCACAACCAATTCCATCGCAATGCACCCTCAGACAAAGTGCTTCGTCTCGCACTTGGGCTGGCCGTCGGGGTTGCACGCATCAAGCGTTTCCGCGCTCTCGAGTCCATAGAGGGCTGCCGCTAGACCACACACTGGCTCGCATGATAGCTCTTGACGGTTTAGTCTGACCAGAGTGCCTTTACCGGCCGCCAGTATCTGCATGTCGTGTGCGCCGTCTCCAAG
>JAUWZH010000303.1 GCA_030615435.1 Candidatus Brocadiaceae bacterium
CGACGTGGGCGAGTGGCTGGTGAAGCTGGAGTCACTCCGTGCCCGGATGCGGCAGAGATGAGGTACAGGTTCCCCACACAGGCGAGGCTCAGCCGCACGCGCGACTTCGAGGCGGTCTACCGCGCGGGGGAGAGGGTCAACGTCTTCCCGCTGCGCGTGCGGGCGCTGCGCAAAGACCGGACGGCGAATGCGCCTGACGCAAGAGAGGATGGGGACCCGGGATCCCGAAGCCGGCTCGGCCTCGCAGTGGGGCGCCGTGTGGGTCCGGCCTGGCTGCGGAACCGTTGGAAGCGGGCGATCCGCACGGCCTTCCGGCTCCACAGACACCGCCTGTCCGCCCCCTACGACCTCGTCGTCGCCGTGGCGTGGGAGAGCACCGAGGAGGATGTCGAGCGGGTTGAGCAGGCCTTCCTCGCCGTAGTGGAAGTCCTGCAGCGAAGGGCGCAGCCCAGGCCCGGATGCGGGAGCCGCGAGGGGAAGGCTTCTCCTGCGGTCGGGGGTCAGCCGGCGGCCTCCAACGGCGCCGGCGACGCGTGTTGCGCCGCATCCCTGCTCTCAGGCGCCATCGCGCTGATCGGGAAGGGGATGGGTTGGGCGCTGATCGGAATCGTGAAGGCCTACCAGTTCTGCATGTCGCCGCTGCTGCCGCAGACGTGTCGCTTCCAACCGACGTGCAGTCATTACAAGGTCGAGGCGATCCGCAGGAAGGGCCCCCTCATCGGGGTGCTGAAAGGCATCTGGCGGCTGGTCCGGTGCAACCCGATGTGCCGGGGAGGTTACGATCCGGTGCAGAAGCCCGATCACGGGCACGGGGCGGCCTCTTCGCACTGAGTGCTGAGCGAGCGACGAGCCAGACTCCGGGTGTCAAATATGTTGCCGAACTTGCGAGCCGAAGCGCCTAACTTCCCTGCTGCGCTTCCTTCACGGCCAGCCGGATGTAGAACAGCACCCTCCCCTGTTCGAGGAGCACGCGGCGGCAGAGCTCATCGAGTATCCAGCGCGCCTCAGACCTCTGCTCGTCTTTGGTGGCCTCGTCGGGGATCAGTCTCAGGTACTCCCTGCGCTCGGCGAACCTCTGCATCGGCGCGCGCACGTTCTCGTGGATGGCGAGGGCTTCGCTGAGCAGTCTCCTCGCCTCCTGCCCCCCGATGCGGCCCAATGCGAAGGCCGCCGACATGCGCACGGCGGGCCTTTGGGCAGGGATCACGTTCCGCTCTCCGAACAGCTCTTCCAGGATCGTGCGCCGCGTGGTTGACAGCTCGACGGGCTTCCCCCTGGTATCCAGGGACAACGTTCCGGGGGGGTCTTCCCGGTCGCTCTCCACCCTCTGCGGCGGCACGGTCGCCAGCAGCAGCCTGCCCAGGAACGGCACGGCTTCCTTCACGCGGAGCGCGCCGAGGGTCTGCGCGGCAGCCCAGCAGGTGATGTCCCCCGTCTCGGGGTTCTTCACTACTTCAAGCAGGTACGGCACCACGAAGTCCCCGGACGAAGTGAGCGCCTCCTGCGCCCGAATGCGCAGCTCAGTGAGCGCCCGGGCTTCCTCCTCGCCCACGGCCTTCTCGCCCACCCCGGTCCGTTCCAGGGATTCAAGCTGGGCCAGAAGGTATTCGACCCCCTCCTCGTCCCCCAGACGACACAGAGATATTGCGCAGGCTATCTGCACCTTGCTGTCCGCGCCTTCCTCGTGGAGGGTTTTCTTGAGGAACCGCCGAATCTCGCTGTGCAAATCCCTGTTTGTGGCCGCCGGCCGGTCCGAGACGGCAGCGTCCCCAAGGGCCCCCGCTGCGAGCACGCTTGCCCGGACGTTGCGTTCGCCTTTCGCCACGATCTCCATGAGCTTTGCGCAGCTTTTTTCGTCCCCGATCCTCCCCAGGGCAACCACGACGGCCTGGCGCCGCTTCCAGGAGAGCTCTTTGTCCAGTTCCTCCAGCAGCCGGTCGCGTATCAGAGCCAGCGCCGCTTCCTGATCGTCCGCCTGCGGATGTTCCGCGCTGTAACGCACGAGCGGAACGACGAACCGGTCCCCCAGCTCCACCGCCCTTTCCCGTGCGGCAGTGCGCACGGGCTGCTGTTGGGCGGAAAGGCTTTCCAGCAGGAACTGCGCCGCCCCGGGCCTCTTGTCCAATTGATAGAGCGCATCGGCGGCGAAAGCGGCCTGGACGCCCTCCCCGCGCTCCAGAAACTCCTCAAGCACGGCCGTGGCATCCTTGAAATTCAGCTCCCTCAACCCCGTTGCGGCGGCATGCACGCACGCCGGGTCGGGGTCGGACATGGCCGAGGTGAGCCATTTGGCGCTCAGGCCCTTTCGCACCTGGGCGAGCCCCCCCACCGCCCTGATGGCCGTCAGCCTCACTGCCGGCTCAGGGTCTTCGATCCTCGCCCCGACCGTCTCGAGAGACTCCAGCGTCCTCATGCGGACCAGCACCTCCGCCGCGCCCTGCAACTGCCGCAGTCCCTCTTGGGTCTTGGGAGCCGTCTCGAACGCCTTGATCACCGCCTCCAGGGCGTCCTCCTGCATGCGGACCAGCTCGTCGCGCGCCGTCTCTCGAACCTTGTCATCCGGGTGGCCCAGCCGCTCGACGTAGAACTCCGGGCCCTTGCCTCCCGAGCAGCCGCAGAGGCCGGCAGCGAGCAGGCCGACTGCCAGCGCATACGCCCACCTTCGCGCGGCGCCCGCGACCGGTTTCCGCGCGACAGGACCTGACACGCAACGGTAATCGTGCTTGCCGACCATCCCGACGAAACCTCCTTGCCGACGCCCGACACAGAACCGTGCCGCGCCCTCTCAGGCTGAGGCGCGGCGCCGGTGTGACCGGGACCCGCGCAGCTCGCCCGTTCCGACTTCACGTTCCGGGACACGAAGGCCGCTCGGCCCCGGACGAGGACACTGTAACATATCGGCCCCCCCTCAGGACTGTCAAGTGAGGCCGGTTGCCGACCCTGCCCCTCACGGCCTTCCCCCGCCAAGAGAGCCGCGTACGAGCGAAATACCGCCCCCAAACGCGCTGTCAACGCTCCCAAAGGGGCCTGAATCTTCCTTGACACGGGCCGACTCTCCAAGAGAATGGCCGATCGATGGCGAGAACGGAGTTTTGTGAACGTCATAGGGGAAATCTCGGTGATAAGGAGAGCAAGAATGGTTG
>JAUWZH010000260.1 GCA_030615435.1 Candidatus Brocadiaceae bacterium
GGAGACTCGCCAGGATCTTGAAGCTGGTGTTGCGGCTCCTACAGTTGGCGTAGAGAACAGGCAGACCACGGTCTCGGAAGAGCTTCTGGAGATACTTCACACTGAGAGTCTTCCCCGAGCCTCGGCTGCCGAAGATGAGCAGGTGATTGGCGATGGCGGTCTTCTGATAGCGCAGAAGGCCGTCGAAGACCGGCTTCAGCTCATGCCGCATAAGCGGCCTGTCAGGGATGTAGTTGAAGTCAAATACCCGGAAGTCGCGGATCCTCGATATGCCTTTGTCGAGGTGCTTCTCTTTCTGCCTGAGGTATGCTTGAATCTCCATTCTCGCGTTAACTCTACTGCACGCATAAACCCTCAGACCTTTATAAATCTTTCCGTCAGATTCAGCTTTCCAAAGTCCTCTTCCAGCCGTAGAAGCCTCTTTTTCAATCTGGACTGGACAGCCAGCGATAGAGATGTCTGGCCCTCATCGTTCAGGATTTCGTGCAGGTCCATGGCTGTCTTGAGGAAGAAGCCGCACTGGTTTCTGAGATCATCCTCGGTATGATGGTCGATCCTGAAAGACAGAAGTGTCCGGCGTTTGCCTTCTGCGTCTACCAGGTCAGCCCAGGCCAGAAGCGACTTGATCTGCTGGAGACATTCGGACAGGCTGCGCATACCGGCCGATATGTTGACTGCTTTCATGCCACAGTCACGAGGCCCCACTATATAAAGCTTCCCCCTCTGACAACCTGGGCCTTCAAAGCTCCTCAGTAAGCCTCGTAGCCTTCGTCGTCATACAGGTCCCGTGGGTGCCATCCATTCTCAGAACTCCCACGAGCGGGCAAGTGCTCCTTCAGCTCGTCCAGGATCTCCTCGACCTTGCCATCGATTGACCTGACCGAGGCCCGCAGGTCCTTCAGAAGCCTCACCTCGTAGCTTTTTCCCTCGTCTCGATATTCTTCTGCTGTCATTCTGCGATTACTACACTTCCGGTGTTTATAAACCTTACCCTACTGCAGCCTCCTATCGAAAGCACGGGCTTCCTGGCCGGATTGCACAGATTCCTGCGCTGCGATGGCGGCGTGCACCACGACGGCACCGGCAAGGAAACCCGGTGCTGGACACTGGATGGCACGCAGGTTACAGTGCTGGAGCAAGATGGCCTGGAGGACGATGACACCGAGGATTCCATCCAGAAGCTGGGCAAGAAGATCGGCGTGGCGCCGTCGCAATGCCTGCCGGTTGACAAGAACCCCTTCGCCGACTGGTGCACCCACCTTTTCGCAGCCCAGCGCGTGCAGTACGTCATTCTGACAAACACGCGGTCGCTGTACTCGATGGTGATGTTCGGCCAGGGCATCACGGACCATAGCGAATTCCTGAAGAGAGCCTTGAGCGCCATGCGCGAGTTCATGACGGCTGATGGGTACGAGTTTATCATGGCTTTCGACAGGTTCATTGCGCCACGAACCGGAGAGGTAAACTTCTCCACCGTGGGCGACCGACGAGTCCTGGGGTCCATCGACGATCTCGTCCGCCAAGCGCAGTTCTATCTCGCCAAGGGCCAGCTCTCACCCTTCGATGCGTCATTCCGTCTGAATGAGGCGCCGATGTCACTGCTTGGCTACAGCAATCCACGAGAGGCGCTCAGAGCTCTGGCGGTGGAGCACGAAGAGGGAGGCAACGGCAGACTTCGGAGCGTGGGGGAGTAGCGCTCTGTACGATTCTCAGGGCGCATTGACGACTCAAGGCCGCTGAGATGAGTCAACGGACGTTGAATGACCAAGGCACCGGGAGGCCTGATGACCGCTCTGGCTGGACTGCCTGGTCGGATGCCGTGCTTGTGTGACCTGGTACCTGAGGAGAGTCCGCTGTGCCCCTACCTGGCAAGAGGCCTGGGCGTAACGATCCGTGCCCTTGCGGAAGCGGGAGAGAGTACAAGCACTGCTGCCGGGGCAAGGAAGTCGCCGGCAGCTTGCCTGCGCCATTGCCCAAGGCGGTTATGGAGCGTTGGCAGGAGCCCGTGCGCAAGAACTACCTCCGGAGGCGCGTCTTCGGGGAAGTGCGCCCAATCATCCACACTGACTGGAAGGGCTACAAGTGGGTCGCGGTTGGCAGTGAGGTCCATTACTCAAAGAACTGGAAGACATTCCCTGATTTTCTTCAGGACTACCTCAAGCACGTTCTTGGTGCACAGTGGGGCCAAGCGGAACTGACGAAGCCGCTCGAGGAACGGCATCCCGTGATGCAATGTTACGATGGCATGTGTTGCTTCCAGCAGAAGCAAACGCCCGGTCCAAACGGCATTTATGGCACAGTGCCGAACGGCGCCATGAGGGCATACCTCCTACTGGCTTACGACCTCTACATATTGAGGCACCATTCTGCATTGCAGCAAGAGATTGTCCGGCGCCTGAAGCATCGGGACCAGTTCCAGGGAGCCCGACACGAGCTCTTCGTCGCTGCTACGTGCATTCGCGCTGGATTCGACGTCAACTACGAGGATGAGACGGACGGCACGCGGACGCATCCGGAGTTCGTTGCCAGGCACATCCGTACCGGAGAAAAAGTATCGGTCGAAGCGAAGAGCTGCCACCGGACTGGTGTGCTTGGGCAGCCGGGCGAGAGGAAGCCGATCGAGCGCATCCGCGTCAGAATCGGTGGCTTGTTCAACGATGCTCTGGGTAAGAAGGTCTACCACCCGTACGTGGTTTTCATCGAACTCAAGATCCCCCCTTCGCCTGGAACGGTCTTCGAGAAACCGTGGTTCCGCAAAGTGATGGACGGTGTGGAACGGGCCAATCCGAGCGAACACGATAGGGACACATTCAACCTCATCGTTTTCACCAACCACCCAGACCATTACGCAGAGGGTGACACTCCCGCGCCGCCCTCGGAGGCTCTTTGCGTTTTCGGCCGCAACCCTCTGCGTGAGTGCATGCATCCAGAATTGCTAACGAGCATCTGGGACGCGACAAACAAGTGGGGCGAGATTCCTCAGGACTTCGATGATTGACACCGAGCGCCTTGGCAGGAAGGGCGCATCTGGCGGCAGTCCCGAGACCGCTGTGGTTTGCGAGCGTTACAGGGCGCCCCGGCGAACCGTCGAATCGGCCACCGTCTTCACCTTGAATAGATGACATCCGGGGTTGGTTGGGCGCGAGGAGGGGCACAACCGGTCACCCCGTGCGTTTCCGGAGTTGCCGACAGCCGATGACTTGGGTGCGTTCGAGTTCTGGTCGCGTGTTGAACACGAATGCCACTCGCGCTACCTGCTTGCGACATGCCTTCCCATACAAACCCCATGGTGCCTATCGACCACCAGTGTCAGGCGCAGGCTGGGTTGTGCCCCCTCGTTGTCTCCTCAGGCCGTCTGCGGATTCGTAGGCCTCAGCGACCGCCTCGTCGGAAGGGTTGAGGTACACGCTGGTTGCCCTGAGCGTCCGGTGGCCGACCTGCTTCTGGACGATGGGAAGTGGCAGTTTGTGGACGTGGACGTAGTGCATGATGTGGCTGTGGCGGAGAGAGTGCACTGTGAGTTGATGCAACCTCCGACCCTGACTATCCGTCCCGTACTCTCGGTTGAGGCCTGCCTTCTTGGCATACTTCTGGAAGATCTGGCGGATTCGGTTCTCTGAGTAAGGCTCAAACCGTCTGCCCGGCGGATAGAACACGAACTCCTCAGGCTTCTTGAGCTTTTCCGTTCTTCTTGCCATCCTGCTCTCCCTCCTGAGAAGGCTCATGATCTCATTCATCAGGCCTCTCGGCAGGTGACTGGTTCTTCTGTGGGCTGTTTTCGTGTTCTCAGCAGGGAAGAAAACGTTGCTTCTCGAGAAGTCGAGGTGCTTGAGCTGGATATTGACGAACTCGCCAACCCGGCATCCCAACTCGTAAACTATCCGCATCATCAGTTTGTGGCGGTAGTCCTCGATGCAGTCGAGGAATCTCTGCCATTCCTCCAAGGTCAAATACCTGATGGTGTCGCCAAATCGCTCGTATTTCTGAGAAGATTTCACAT